>JAGREQ010000030.1 GCA_020446465.1 Novosphingobium sp.
TTATGCGATCATGTCCTTTGGCGGGTTCCTGGGCATTGGCAACCGGCTCCATCCGCTGCCTTGGTCCGCCTTGCGCTATGATCCTGAAAAGCAGGGGTATGTAGTGTCGATCGACATGGATACGCTGCGTAACGCACCGCATTACGATGCTGCGGAACTCGAAGGATTGGGCGGCGCGCATCCTCCTGAACTGCAAGCGCAAATTCTGGAGTATTACGGGCCTTACGGTCATCCCCCGTTCTAGAGCATTTCGAGAAAAAGTTGATAGACTTTTTCGGTTAGGAAATGTGAAAAATCAAAAGCCTATAACGTTTCTTCCGATTCAACTTTCTTACGAAACGCTATAGGGTCAGGAGCGCACCATGTTTGTCGCTGTGTATTGGTGGAAAGTGCACCCCGGCAAGGAAGACCAATTCCGCAAGGCCTGGCACAAGGGAACGCAACTGATCACGCAGAAATATGGCAGTTATGGTTCACGCTTGCACCGGGATCGCGATGGGCGCTTTGTCGCTTATGCCGAATGGCCGGACGAAGCCACCTGGCAAGCGGCATTCGACCGCAAGATGTTTTATGACGACCCGGAAACACGGGCGGCCTTTGTCGATGCCATTGCCGAAGTGCCCGATGAGGCTGACCCGATTTTCACCATGACTGTCATCGATGATCTGCTTGTTCGCGCACGATAACAGGGAGGTGGGCAGACCATAGGATTTCTGCGGATATTGTGATATACTCCGCTTGTATTTCGAAGCTCTGGACAGGAGCGCCATCATGCAGGAGTTTGACGCAAATCTTGATCCCTTTGCCTCCTTCCAATCGGGAGAGGGGGCCGGTGTTGCCGAATTGATCCGCAGTTTTGACTGGTCCGCTACCCCGGTTGGGGCAATGGGCCTGTGGCCGCGGAGCCTGCGCGAGTCGGTAGAACGCATTCTCAAGGAAAGAACGCCCCATTTCCTGTGCTGGGGCACCAGCTTTGTTTCATTCTACAACGATGCTTTCGCCCCGTTTCTTGGAAGCGAGCACCCCGACGCCTTGGGAAAGCCCTATACGACCGTTTCTGCAGCCTTCTGGCTGCAGGAGCGCCCGATGATCGGGACGGTCATGGCGGGCAAGTCCCAATACCTTGAAAACACGATCGTTCACACGCCATCCCGGCCTGAACGCAGCTTTGGACGATTTACATTCGTGCTTACGCCGGTCCGGAATGATGGCGGCCAGGTCGAAGGCTTCATTGCGCAGGTGACTGAATTGACAGAGCCGGAAAGCGGGCCAATGCCCTCCCCTGGCCACTCAGGCGACGATGAAGCCCTTGTCGTGCGAGCGGTGCCACCAAAGGATATCAGCCATGGATAGCTCTCATGCGAATGTGCGGGAGGAATATCGCGACCCCGATCGCCTGCGGTGCGATACATCGTTGAGCCTTGAAGAGCGCGAACAGTTGCTCAGCAGGTGGAAGGATCTGATCGATGAACGCCTGAATTCCGAATCCGAAGGGATGGGCGCGCCGGTGCCGATCAGCGCAGAAGACGAAGGCCGCCTGGCCGATGAGGAGCGGCGCGTGAACAATGCGCTGAATGCCGTGAGGGCTGAACTGGCACGGCGTTAGAACGATTTTGAGCCAAGTGGAATCACGTGGCGACTCGGAAAACGTTCCAGGGCTAGAGTCCGTCAATCGCGTTATCCCATGAATGCGGCGGCGGACCGGACGATCCGATCCACCGTCGCATCCGTTAGAACTTTTCGAGAAAAAGTTGATAGACTTTTTCAGCCAGAAAATGCGACGAATCAAAAGCCTACAGCGTTTTTGCCGATTCAACTTTCTTGTGAAACGCTATAGTGTCAGCCGATGCTGATTTTCTTCTTTGCGTCTTTCGTTGTCTTCGGAAGCGTCAACGTCAGGATGCCGTCGTCGTATTTTGCTGAAGCTTCGTCGATGGAAACTTCGGCGGGCAGCGAAATACTCCGCTGGACGGCGCCATAGTATCGTTCCGAGTGGACGACCCGGTCGTTTTCCTCGTCAGCGTCATATTGCGAAACTTCGGCGCTGATCGTCAGCACATTGTGATCGACCGAAACTTCAATATCGTCTTTGCCGACGCCAGGCATTTCGGCCTGGACGATCAGGTTATTGCCGTTTTCTTTCACGTCGATCTTGATCTTGCCGGGGTGGGGAAGCGGATCGCCATGCAACGGTGCGATCGAATACCCCAAGGGGAAATCGCGAAGAATCTCATCAAAGAGACTGCGGCGCGCGGGAACTCTAGCCATTAGTCCTCTCCATTCTTCTAGCGTTGGAACGCCGTGATTTTGCGATATGTGGTTCACAGCGTCATTGATGTAAGGCAATTTGTGAACGGATTATCGCGAGTTCAAGACGTGTGGATTCGGCACCTTGTATTCGCTGGGAAAAATGGGTTCCGCAAGGTGACCGCTTTCACTTGCACTGCTTGAAGACGAACACCTTCTGTGCGTGCGTAAACTTCGATGCCTTCATGCTGAAGGCCTCGTCCAGCCAAGGCAATCTACAGCGAAAAATCTGTGGCATTTGACGCGCAGCCCTGCCACCGGCGCTGTCACGCCGCTGCCACGGAAGAATGGCTTGCTGTGCGCCTGTTTGCTATCAGGGCATTCTTGCAAAACGCATGACTCGATGCGGGGCGCAACCGGCCCGGAAATGAATCGCCTATGGCATACCGTTTGAAAAACAGGGATGCATCCGTGGGAGATGCCGTGCGACGGATCGCGGATGAACAGATCGAAAAGGCGATTTCTTCGATAGAGAACATGGATCGGCCTGACGCGATTCACGATGTTCGCAAACGCTGTAAAAAGCTTCGGGGTCTGATCCGGCTGGTTCGCCCGGTTTTCGAGGCATATCACGATGAGAATGCCGCTTTTCGCGATGCAGCGCGAAACATATCCGGCGCCCGCGACGCCAAAGTGATGCAGGGCATTTGCGATCTTCTGGAGAGCGATTTTTCCGACAAGGTGGGAAAATCCGCACTGCGCCAAATCCACGAGCAATTCACCATGCAGTGTCATTCGCAATTCGACATGGAGAACGCAGGGCAGAGGCTGGACGAAACCCGTAACTGCCTGCTTGAAGTGCGTGACCGGGTCAAATCATGGGATATTTCCATGGATGGCTGGCAGGCGATAAAGGATGGTCTCAAGTCAAATTACAAACGCGCGCAGCACGCAGCAAGACAGGCCAGATCATGTCCCGACGGCCAGATTTTTCATGAACTGCGCAAGCGGGTCAAATACCATTGGTGCCATTGTCGCCTTCTCGAAAACATCTGGCCTGAGATGATGATTGCGCGACAGCACGCGGCAAGACAGCTTTCCGATATTCTGGGCGTTCATCATGACCTCGACGTTTTTGTGGGCAAGTTCAGAACCGGCCAATTTCCGAACGACGCGGACATTGTGATCGACCTTGCCCGCGACCATCAGGCCAGGCTTGAAAAACAGGCATGGCCGTTGCTCGATCGGCTTCTGGCACAATCGCCCAAGGCCGTTGGCATATACCACAAAGCGCTTTGGAATAGCTGGCGAAAGCCAGAGGCCTGATACGATGGGCCACGAAATCGAGCGCAAGTTTCTGGTCAGGGATGATAGCTGGAAATCATCCGCCGATAAAGGCACCCAAATCTTGCAGGGTTATCTCGCGCTCGACGACAGACGAGAGGTCCGGGTCCGCATCATGGATCGTTCGACGGCAAAACTCACGATCAAGGCCGGCGGGGCGAAGCTATCGCGGGCAGAATTCGAATACGCCATTCCAGTCGAGGACGCTGAACGTCTGATCCGCCTGTGCATTGGCAGCCCGCTTGAAAAGACCCGTTACCGCGTGCCTGCCGGGCATGGAATGGTCTGGGAGGTTGACCGTTTCGCAGGGCATCACGCGGGGCTGGTTCTTGCCGAGATCGAACTCGACGACGAAGCATCGGTTTTCGAAAAGCCGGAATGGCTTGGTCAGGAAGTTACGGGCGATCCTGCGTATTACAATGCTTCACTGGCAGTGGGACATCGCATGGCATGAAGGTGGCAGATGAGCGTTATCCATGTAGTGCGCTCAAGCGCGAGCATGTCAGCCCGCGTAAGCATGGCTCCATCCGCAAGCCGTAAAAGAGGCGGCAATTACAGCGCTTTACAGTCCACCCGACACCATGATGGCACCGTGAGCCTCCCCACGGCGCCATCAATCTCGCCAAAAAACGATGTGCAGACAACAGGTTACCCCAAAGGGGGAGCCATGCCTTTTATCTTGCGCTTCAACTAACGGTCATTATCAGCCCATTTTGCGAGCCGATCCCTCACAATGTCGGGCAACATGCCGGGGCATTTCATTACCCACTTCCGGGGCACTATCCAGATAACGCGCCCGATACCGATGGAAGGTCCCGCAAGGCCGCCGTTCAGGGCTACGCCTGCGCGCCGTGGCGTAAGTTCAAACGAGGCGACTAGGCAGAGGATAAGACTTCATCTCCGATTTGAGAACGTCCCAACGGTTGCGCGAAAACACAGTTATAGCTTTTTGAGATTCATCTCCATCGTGAAAGCCAGTCATCGTGAGCCCGAGATTCAATAGGATAATAAAACCTAGAACTTCCTTTGGATCACCATCAAGCTCACACAGTTTTTCAAATGCCTCAGGGTCGGAAAATGGGGTGATTCCGAAGACCGATATTGAGGCGTTCGGTAAGAAGCCGACTTCAACGAGCCCCTTATCCGCGATCGTCGCAATTTTATCATCATAACGCAGTACAGTATTTCCGCGGCTATCTTTAGTCGCCGCTTCTGGATTTCCAAAAAGCCTTCGCACCTCAATTTCACTCATCCCGAAGTGGACCGGCCCGATAGCATCATAGGGAGTGATAATGATCATTTTTCTATAAAACCCTTGCCATATGAGTAGTCCAGCATCCCACGGATAGCATCGTTGTATTTGCTAACCGAACCGCCCCCTTGCACCGCAGATCTCCTGACATCCCAGATTTCTCGTGCCATCGCGCCACGCATATTTCCATCGTCAATCAGTTGCTTTATCTCGCTTCTGTAAAGGGCACCTTCCAAACCTTGGCTGCCATGACTCGAAGTGAGAATATGGTCAGACTTGTCCATCTGGATGGCAGGGCCAGAGTAACGCGTATAGGGTGATATGCTGTCCTTGCCATAATCGAGCGCCATGCCTGCGAGGTATTTCACCGGTGCAACAGCCGCCACACCGGTATCGAACAATCTGGCCGCCAGAGCCGCGCCCGGATGCTCTTCCATGAACTGGCCGACCGCAGCACCGACTTGCTGCTGCTTCTCACCTAGCCAAATTCCCGATCTGTCGATCAGCGCGCCGACCAGATAATCGCGATGGGCCTCGACGATGATGTTGTCAGCCGATGCCAGATAATCCTTTGGAAGGCTCCCACCAATTGCACCGATCAGGTCCTCGACAGCGGCATTTCCGCGATTGGCGATCAGGAGTTTTCTGGTTTCATATTCAAGCGCAGCCTTCGCATCTCGGCTGTTCGGGCTTGCCGCCAGAGCCTGAGCTGCTGCTTCCATGCCGGAAGTATCCGCGCTGGGTACAAGCTGCCTAATTCCCTCGACATTTGCGGCAAGTCGTTCCTGACGTAACGCCTTAGCGTCGCCATTCCCCGCCACGCCCTCCGCCACGAGGTTACCGATGGTATTGGCGATGACGTCGGGCATGGCGCGCATGAGGTTATCGCCGAAGCTCTGGCCATTGATGGCACTGCGGGTGGCGGCATTGGCGATTGCGCCTGCCGTATTACTCGCGAGGCTGGAACCAAAGTTGTTTAACGACTGGGTGTTGGATCGCGCAAAATAGCTCACGCCGGCTGCAATACCTGCCGCCACGCCGGCAAAGTCAAACTTGCTCTGAAGACCAGTGGCCACACCGATGCCCTGGCGTGCCCGACAACTGGCCTTTGACCTCGATCTTCTGGGCTGCAAGCGGTCTTGTCGTTGCCTTCTCGGTAGCGGCACCGCTCAGTTGGCGCATTCGCTCCCGGATAGACAAAATATGATATCAGGTTCTTCTTCACCATGGAGGGAGCATTGCAACGTGGCCAATCGACATGAAGATCACTGCTGGGCCATGGTCTGTGATGGGCCGGGACTCCCGCTGCGACGTGAAAGCCGGTCCATTCCCCGGACGGGCCTGGGAGAAGTGCTCGTCAAGGTGCATGCCTGCGGTGTTTGCCGAACCGACCTCCACGTCGTCGATGGAGACATCCCCGCCAGTTATCCGATCGTCCCTGGTCACGAGATCGTAGGAACGGTCATCGAAACAGGCGATGGTGTGGAAGGGCTTTCCGCTGGCGTGAGGATCGGCATTCCCTGGCTGGGGCAGACTTGCGGAAAATGCCGATACTGTCAGGCAGGGCAGGAAAACCTCTGCGATGCGCCTCAGTTCACCGGGGCGACCCGCGATGGCGGCTATGCAACGCATGTTCTTGCAGATGCCCGCTTCTGCTTTCCCTTGGCCGATAGCCTCACCGATACGGAGGCTGCCCCACTTCTTTGTGCGGGCCTCATTGGCTGGCGCGCCTATCGCATGGCGGGCGTGTGCGATCGTCTGGGGCTATATGGATTTGGCGCTGCCGCCCATATCCTGGCTCAGGTCGCCGTGGCAGACGGCAAGCAGGTTTTTGCCTTCACGCGTGAAGGGGATGATGACGCTCAGCATTTCGCCATGGAGCTTGGCTGCACATGGGCTGGCTCAAGCCTTGAAAGCCCCGGAATCGAACTTGATGCTGCGATCATTTTTGCCCCGGCAGGGCCGCTTGTTCCCATCGCACTCAAACAAGTGCGCAAAGGCGGGCGCGTCATCTGCGGGGGCATCCACATGAGCGATATCCCCGCATTCCCCTATGCCGATCTTTGGGGTGAAAGAAGCATCAAATCCGTCGCAAATCTGACCCGTGCCGATGGCCTGGAGTTTTTGACGGCAGATCACGCAGCCAGCATTCAAATCCATACGAGCCAGTATGCTCTTGAGGATGCAAACCGGGCCTTATCGGATCTGCGGGCTGGCAGGCTTCAAGGAGCGGCCGTGCTCATTCCGTAAACAGGCAGGATCGAGAGTTCCGGATTGCCCTGCGCCTTCAACCTAGATGGTTAGGTAAATCTTGCCGGCGTGCATTGTCGATCTGATGCTTGGCGAGTGGCGGGGGGCTTGATCCGCCTAGCCCGGCACTCTGACGAGTTGCAGGGTTCCAAGATCCTGGTTCATCAAGTCAGGATCGATCATGTGGACCGTGTCCGTGGTCCATTCAAGACGGCCTGAGGGATCTGTGATCGTCGCCCGAACGGCATAGCGCATGTTGGTTTTCAGCTTGTGTTCTTTCACAGAGAGCGTGAAATCCAGCGGAACCTGATCACCCGAAAGCGTTCGCGCCTGCTCTGTTATTGTGACGGACGGGGCGTCAGCTCGGGAAATATCGAGCAGTTGAACATTGAGAACCGAACCGGGCTGGAGCGCGATACGTTCGCGATAGGCCACCTGTCCGGTGATCGACTTGTCCTGCAATTGTGCGATGGGCTTTGCTGGCTCGATATGAGTCCCGGACATGGAGCAAGCACCAAGCAAACTTGCAGCAGCGATCAAGGGGATGGCGAGAATCTTGCCTGGCATGGCGGGTTCCTTGTTCTGGTGAACTGCCCCGGTTTTCCCGAAGGGTGGGTGGCTCAAATATTAAGCAGCAATCCTGGCAGCTTTCAAGTTTTGGCCTCTTGTAGCGCAGTCCCGCTCTTGTCCTGACAAAACCAGTCGCTTTGAGAAGATCGGATTTATCAAGGGTCACTGGCCCGATCGATGAGCAGAGGGCCTTAATTCGCTTTATGCTTGCGAGAGCCATTGCGTGCAGACGGCTTAGCGCCCCCGTCGCCCAACTGGATAGGGCAACGCTCTTCTAAGGCATCAGGTGTAGGTTCGAATCCTGCCGGGGGCGCCAGTCAATATCGTACCAGGCGCTATAGATGATATGGTATAAGAAGGTAATTGCACAGCTGGTGCGGGACGAATCGAGCTAAAACCTGCCTATCGGCTAACGACGACAAAGCAGTCATAGACGATGAGGCTTCGGCGCGGCAGCATCGCGCCCAACTCAGTCGTTCGTCGCCCCTCGCATATTTCACGAAAGCGGACATCGAAGCGCGACACGTCGAACAGCAGCAATGGGGGACAAAAAGTTCGGTCAGGAATCGGAGTTATGAAGTGGGGAATGTTGCCATTCGGCAGGCATCTGGCGCATCATACGACGAGAAACCTCTCCAGCCCGTCGCTTTGCCTGACAATGTCGGCAAGCGTGTAACGATCCAGTGTCGCAACGAAGGCGTTTATCGCTTCTTCCATCGGGCGCGGCAGGCGACAGGCCGGCAAGATCAGGCAGCCCACGCAGTCAATCAGGTGCATGTCTGGCTCGGTGTGGCGGACAACTTCTCCCAGTCTGATCTGATCGGCAGGACGGGCAAGCGACACGCCACCGCTCCTGCCGCGCGTGCTGACAAGATAGCCTGATTTGACGAGGTCATGGACCACCTTGACGAGGTGATTCTGCGAGATGTCAAAAGTGCGCGCAATCTCGGACACGGGAACAGCGCGATCATTGTTGACCGCTGCATGAAACAGCACCCGAAAAGCATAGTCTGTATAGCGCGTAAGCCGCATGATCAGGAGGTTTCCGCGAGTTGAACCGTCGCAAGCATAATCCCGCTTGCGCCTTAGTCAAAGTCCTTATATATGTATTGTGAATACATAATTATGAGGCTGTGATGATGCCCGTTCCCTACAAAAGCACACCGGTATTTGATGAAAGTACGCTGCCCGATGCCATCCGCAGCGCGCACAATACCAAAGCGGGGGTGTGGGGCCTGCTGGTCATGCTGGAAGGTGAGGTGGACCTCGTTTTCCATGACCCGCGACGGATCGTGCGCGCCACTCCCGCTCAACCGGCGCCGATTGCGCCCCAGGCGGTGCATCATGTCGAAACCGATGGACCGATGCAGATGAAAGTCGAGTTCTATCGCGAGCACCCCTTGGGCGCGAGCGCATGACAGATTTCCCGATCATGCACGGCCTGCATGTGCTTGCTGTCCTGATGTGGATCGGCGGGGTCGGTTTTGTCACGCTCGTACTGATGCCATCGATCGCCACCTTGCCGGAGGACGAGCGCCTGTCCGCATTTCATCGTTTCGAAAGCCGCTTTGCGCCGCAAGCACGGATATGGGTGCTGCTGGCAGGCGTAAGCGGGTTCTGGATGGTCTGGCGCATGGACATGTGGAGCCGTTTTGCCGATCCGCATTTCTGGTGGATGCATGCCATGGTGTGCGTTTGGGCGATTTTTGCCGCCATGCTGTTCATCATTGAACCGCTGTTCCTGCATCGGCGCATGGCGGCATCACCAGCGCCAAAAGCCGATTTTCGCCGGATGATCGTGATGCACCGCGTGCTGCTCGGCCTCAGTCTGTTGACGGTTATCGGCGCGGCGGCAGGCAGTCATGGACTTTACTGAATAGTGATGGGTTGAGGGGGAGGACTATGTCTACCACAAAGCGGCTGTGGATCGGTCTGGCAACGCTGGTCTTTGCAAGTTTTGCCGTCATGCTCTGGCTGGGAGCGGATCTGATGCGGACCGCTCCGCCCATTCCCGAACGTGTCGTAACGCAGTCGGGGCAGGTGGTTTTCACGCGCGACGATATCGAAACCGGCCAGCAAGTCTGGCAATCGATGGGCGGACAGCAGTTGGGCAGTGTCTGGGGGCATGGTGCGCTGGTGGCGCCGGACTGGTCTGCCGACTGGTTGCACCGGGAAGCAGAAGCCCGACTGGATACAGCTGCACAGCGGGGCGGCGCAGAAAGCTATGCCGCGCTGCAAGCGCACGATCAGGCCGCCTTGCGAGCACGGCTGGAGCCGGATCTGCGGCACAATGGCTATGATCCTGCTAGCGGCGATCTTGTCATCAGCGATGATCGCGCTGCCGCGATAACAACTGTCGCAAGCCATTACGACAGCCTGTTTTCCGATGACCCGGCAACCCATGATCTACGCGTTGCCTATGCGATGAAGGAAAACACGCTGCCTGATGCAGCCAATCGCACAAGGCTGAACGCATTCTTTTTCTGGAGCGCATGGGCCACCGCTGCCAATCGGCCGGGCGATTTCGTCAGTTATACCAACAATTGGCCATCGGAACCGCTGGTCGGCAACAAGCCGACATCGGGAGCATTTCTGTGGTCGCTGTTTTCGATCCTGTTCATGATTGCTGGCATTGCCTTGCTTGGCTGGCACTATGCCGGGTGGCACGGCAAGGAAGAGCCGCTGGTGCCGCCTGCCACCGATCCGCTGAAAGGCATAGTGCTGACCCCGTCGATGAAGGCGAGCGCCAAGTATTTCTGGGTGGTGATCGCCCTTCTGCTGGTGCAGATTGCGCTGGGTGCGACAACTGCACATTATCAGGTTGAGGGGCAGGATCTCTACGGGTTCGATCTGTCGCAATACCTGCCCTATAGCCTGACGCGCAGCTGGCACACACAGCTGGCCATCTTGTGGATCGCCACGGCGTGGCTCGGCACGGGCCTGTATATCGCGCCGGCAGTTTCCGGACATGAGCCGAAATTCCAGCGCGCCGGGGTCAATTTCCTGTTTGTCTGCCTGCTGATAATCGTTGTCGGCGCCTTTGCCGGGCAATGGTTTGCCGTAATGCAGAAGATGGGACTGGCCAGCAATTTCTGGTTCGGCCATCAAGGCTGGGAATATGTTGATATCGGGCGGTTCTGGCAGGCATTCCTGTTTGTCGGGCTGATCGTCTGGCTGTTGCTGGTGGGGCGCGCCCTGTGGCCGGCGATCCGGCGCAAGGATGAGATGTCATCCATCATCTTCCTGATGTTCATTTCCACCATCGCCATCGGCCTCTTTTATGGTGCCGGGCTGATGTATGGGTCGCGCAGCCATATGTCCGAAGTGGAATATTGGCGCTGGTGGGTCGTCCACCTGTGGGTGGAAGGCATTTTTGAAGTCTTTGCCGTGGCCGTCATCAGCTTCCTGTTCGTGAAACTGGGGCTGGTGCGGGGCAAGACAGCCACAATCAACGTGCTGTTTGCCACCATTGTGTTCCTTTCCGGTGGTATTCTGGGCATGTTCCATCACCTCTATTTCGTCGGCACAACTATGGCTGGTGTCGCCATCGGTGCCAGCTTCTCGGCGCTGGAGGTCGTTCCGCTGGCGTTGATCGGGCTGGAGGCGATGGATACCTGGCAGCAAAGCCGCGCCACACCGTGGATGAAGCGCTATAAATGGCCGATCATGTTTTTCCTCGGCGTCAGCTTCTGGAACCTGGTGGGTGCCGGGCTGTTCGGCTTCCTCATCAACACGCCGATCGCGCTGTATTACATGCAGGGCCTTAACCTGACCCCGCTGCACGGGCATACCGCGCTGTTCGGTGTCTATGGGATGCTGGGCATCGGGCTGATGCTGTTCTGCCTGCGGGGCCTGCGCGATGACATCGCGTGGAACCACGGCTGGCTGCGCGGCAGCTTCTGGTGTTTCAATATCGGCCTGGCGCTGATGGCGCTGCTGACCTTGCTCCCGATGGGCGTGCTGCAATTGCAGGCCGCGCTGGAACATGGCTACGCCTACGCGAGATCAGCCGATTTCATGAACCGGCCGATCATTCACCTGCTGGTATGGATGCGTATGCCGGGCGATCTGATCTTTGCGACAGGGGCCATGCTTCTGGCCGCATTCGTGGCGCTTCAGTGGTTGAGGCCAAGGCGCGAAACGCCAGAGGTCGAACAATTGCAGGCCCAGCCCGCAGAGTAGGAGTGAGCGTGCCGCCGGACAGAGAACTGGCCTTGCGGCACGCCTTCCGGCCATGATCGAATTTTATCCGCAGATCCATTGGGTCCATGTGACCGCAATCGTCCTCAGTGGTGCATGGATGGTCATGCGCGGGGCCGCCCTATTGGCGGGAATGACCTGGCCGCGTGAAGGGTTTGCATGGTCGATCAGCCTTGCGATTGACGGCACCGTGCTGACCGCCGCAGCCATGTTACTTTCCATTCTACCGACAGAAATGTTCGTCAATCACTGGCTAACCGTCAAACTGATCTTCGTGACGATTTATTTTGTGTGCGGTTATGCGCTCCTGCTGATGCAGGCCGGGCGCGCCAGACAGGCGATCTTGCTGGCTGCTGCAATGGCAGCATATTGGCTAGCCTATGGCGTGGCCCGTGCACATGATCCGCTTGGGTGGCTGGTCTTGTGGGGGGCATAATGGCACGGCTTCAGATAAAGCGCATCTACGATCTGCCTTCGGCAAATGATGGACACAGAGTGTTGATTTACCGCCTGTGGCCGCGCGGGATTAGCAAGGCACGGGCAGAGCTGACCGAATGGTGCAAGGATATCGCGCCCACCCTTGAATTGCGAACGTGGTTTGGCCATGAACCGGCCAATTGGCATGAGTTCCAGCTTCGTTACTGGCAGGAGCTGGATACCAATCCGGATGCTGTGAAGCATTTGTGCGCCGTGCTTGTTGATTTCCGCTGAGATTTGACCCGGGATTTTCATCGAGAAGTGACCCGGGTTGCGGGG
>JAGREQ010000309.1 GCA_020446465.1 Novosphingobium sp.
AGAACGAGGGCTGGATTGGCGCGATCAGGAAGATTTCGGGCTGGATTATGCCACCACCTTACGGATGTGGCGGGCCAGTTTCGATCAGGCCGCGGCAGACGGACGCTTGCCCGCCGGCTTTGATGAACGGTTCCGGCAGCTCTGGCGGTTCTATCTGATGTATTGCGAAGGTGGCTTTGCCGGCGGTGGAATCACCGTCAGCCAGGTCACGCTTGTCAAAAATTGACGTGTCAGATTGAGCGGTAAACCCCATCGCCGCGATAACGGGCAAGGATGTTGTCATGCACGATCGGGCTGAGCAGTTGCTGAAATGCACAGCCGACAATGCTGCGGTCCCACCAGATAACTTCGGCCTGCAAGGATTCCAGCCCCGGCAGCGTCAGCCAGCAGAACGTGCCTGGCTGAATGCGGTTGATTGCAGAGGCCGAGAACCCGGACAGCGACAGGTCAAGAACAGACGTCTGGAACGGACGCCCGCCAGACTGGCGAAATTGTGCGGGAATGGAAATGCGGGTGCGCGGCGCAGAGCGATCCTCTTGCGCGGCGACTTCATACCGGCTTGTCGAATTTTCTAGCATCATGGCCAATTGATCCCGTTAAACTGCGCGTGCGACAAACATGGCGATGCAGTTTTTGCAGTCATGTTGCAGACACGATGCCTGTCGCTGGTTTCCGGATTATTGGCAAATAAGGTTAAGAACCCTTTTCTATCCGTTCGCGGTGCAGATTGGGAAAGTCATCGCGCAGCAGTGCAACGATCCTGCCCCCCACCACTTCGGGCAATTTTACAGTTTCTGGGTCTTCCCCCGGAAACGCGCGGGCCCGCATCGCCGTGCGTGTAGCGCCCGGATCAATAATGGCGACGCGGGTGCCGGAGATGTTTTCCATCTCCTGTCCATGACATTCCAGCAGGACATCGAAAGCCGCCTTGGTCGCGCCATATGCGCCCCAATAGGCGCGCGGTGTGGCACCGACGCTGCTGGTCATGCCAATAACGCGCGGACGTTCGCTGCGCTTCATCAGCGGCGTGAACTGGGCGAGCAGAGCCTGCGTCGCCAGCACGTTGACAGTCAGCGCCTGGCCGAAGCCCTTCTGGTCGATCTGGTGGACCGCCGAAAGGGCAGGAAATACCGCTCCGTTGACGATCAGGATGTCGAGCCGTTTCCAGCGTTCTGCAACTGCCACAGCAAGCCGTGCAATGGCGTCCGGCTCGGCAAGGTCCAGCGGGGCGAGCGTAGCCGTGCCACCGGCGGCATGAATCTGCTCTTCGACGGATTCAAGAGCGCGGGTATCGCGTGCAGTCAGAATGACATGTGCACCCGCCCCGGCGAGAGATTTGGCAATCGCTGCGCCGATGCCTCGGCTTGCCCCGGTGACAAGCGCAATCTGGCCGGAAAGCGGCTGTTCAGCAGTATCGCCTGCCATCATGCAACCTTGTTGACGGGCAGGGACAGTTGCGCCGGATTTTCCCGATCCGCGAGGTCCGTGAGGCTGGTCGGGTAATCGCCGGTAAAGCAGGCATCGCAGTATTGTGGGCAAGAGCTGTTGCGGCTTTGCTCCCCGACTGCGCGGTAAAGCCCATCAATCGAAACGAAGGCGAGACTGTCAGCCTGGATGAAGTTGCGCATGGCTTCCACATCCATTTGCGCGGCAAGCAGTTTTGACCGTTCGGGCGTATCGACACCGTAGAAACAGCTATGTTGTGTGGGCGGGCTGGCAATCCGCATGTGGACTTCGGCGGCGCCCGCTTCGCGCATCATCTGCACGATCTTGAGGCTGGTGGTGCCGCGCACGATGGAATCGTCAATCAGCACGATGCGCTTGCCTTCCACCAGCGCGCGGTTGGCGTTGTGTTTGCGCTTTACGCCCGAATGGCGCTGGGTGTCCGATGGCTGAATGAACGTGCGCCCGACGTAGTGCGAACGAATGATGCCCAGTTCAAACGGAATGCCCGATTGCTGGGCATAGCCGATGGCCGCTGGCACGCCGCTGTCCGGCACAGGAACGACAAGGTCGGCTTTCACCGGATTTTCAAGCGCAAGCTGCGCGCCGATTTCCTTGCGCACCGAATAGACAGAGCGATTGTCGAATATCGAATCCGGGCGGCTGAAATAGACATGTTCGAAAATGCAGGGGCGTGCGGGTGTTTCGCCAAAGGGGCGGTGCGATGTGACTTTGCCGTCAAAATCGACAGTCACCAGTTCGCCGGGGTCAACCTGCCGCAAAAACTCTGCACCGCAGACGTCAAGCGCAACAGTCTCGCTCGCAAAGATGATGCCGTCAGCCACTTTACCCATGACAAGTGGCCGGATGCCAAGCGGATCGCGACATGCCATCATCCCCTGAGGGGTCATGCAGATCAGCGAATAGGCACCTTCCACCAGCCGCAACGCATCGACGAAACGGTCAAGCAGCGTGGGATAACGGCTCGTGGCGACAAGGTGGATGATAACTTCGGTGTCGGATGTCGACTGGAAAATCGCACCCTTGCGGACCAGATCCTGCCGCAACCGGATGGCGTTTGAGATATTGCCATTGTGGGCGATGGCAAAGCCGCCTGTTGCAAGATCGGCATAGAGAGGCTGGACATTGCGCAGGCCAGAACCGCCGGTGGTGGAATAGCGCACATGTCCGGCAGCCATGAATCCCGGCAGTTCGGCAATCGCTTCGCTGCTGGAAAAGTTTTCGGCCACATGGCCCTGGCCACGCCGTGTAAAGAATTCGGCACCGTCGAAACTGGTAATTCCGGCGGCTTCCTGCCCGCGATGTTGCAGGGCATGAAGCCCAAGCGCAGTCATTGCGGATGCATCCTGCACATTGATTGCGCCGAAAACGCCGCATTCCTCACGCAGCTTGTCGT
>JAGREQ010000310.1 GCA_020446465.1 Novosphingobium sp.
CGAGCGCAGGCAATTCGGTCAGGCGATTGGTGAGTTCCAGCTTGTGCAGGGCAAGATCGCCGACATGTACACCTCCATGAACGCCTGCCGCGCCTATGTTTACGCCGTAGCCAGGGCCTGCGACCGTGGCCAGACAACCCGCGAGGACGCTGCCGGAGCGATCCTGTACGCCGCTGAAGCGGCGACGAAAGTGGCGCTTGACGCCATCCAGCTGCTCGGCGGCAACGGCTATATCAACGACTATCTGGCAGGACGCCTGCTGCGCGACGCCAAGCTCTATGAGATTGGCGCGGGAACGTCGGAAATCCGCCGTATGCTGATTGGCCGGGAACTGTTTGCCAAGACAGGTTAGAGCATCGTGCGAAACAGTGGATGCCGGTTTTTCGCGTCCAACGATGCTCTGCTCTATGGAATCGATCAGGGTGCTTTCAAGTGAAACCATTTGAAGGCACGCTGATCTGGTGTTCGTTCCCGGTTGCGGAAAGACGGCAGAGCGTTATTCTGGACTGACAGACATTTGCCGCATCCGCCAACCGTCCTGTTGCAGGCGCAGCGTGTGCGGAAATCGTGAATCCGGGGTGGGTAAATCATGTTGAAAATCTGGGGCCGCACGAATTCCATCAATGTGCAGAAGCCACTTATGGTGCTTGAGGAAGTGCAACTGCCGTACGAGCGGATTGACGCCGGTCTTCAGTTTGGCGTCAACAATACGCCTGAATACAAGGCAATGAATCCCAATGGCGTCGTGCCGACCATTGACGACGATGGCTTCATCCTGTGGGAATCGAACGCCGTTGCGCGGTATCTGGCGCGCAAATTCGGCCATGGCAAACTGTGGCCGGAGGATTTGCAGGCGCAAGCCAATCAGGACCGCTGGATGGACTGGCAGCAGACAACCATGATCGGGCCGGTTAACGCCATGTTCGCACCGCTGATCCGGGGCATGGGGGACACAAGTCCCGAGGCGATTGAGAAGGGCCGGGTGCGCAGCGGTCAGGTCATGGCGATGCTGGACGCCTGGCTGGCCGGCAACGAATACGTCAGCGGCGACATTTTCGGCGCCGCCGATTGCGTGCTCGGGCCGAGCATTCACCGCTGGTACAACCTCGATATCGAACGTCCGAAGCTGGCGCACCTCGAACGCTGGTTCGATGCGCTGATGCAGCGTCCGTCGGCGAAAAAGATCATTATCTCGCCGATTACCTGACAAAGGCCTTACGCGTGTAAAGTCAGGCTGCAGCGAATCGTTTGCGGCTTCGAGGGGCTATGTTTTTTTATCTGTCCAAGATTTTCTGGTTTGTTTCGGCTCCGGTGAATGTGCTGATGTTTGCCTTCGTGCTTGGCTCGATTGCGCTGGCGTTGCGCTGGCTGCGCATCGGCCGCGCGCTGGTCTTCGCGGCAACAGCCGGCTATGTGATTATCGGTTTCCTGCCATTTCACGTCTGGCTGTTGCGGCCGTTGGAGGACCGGTTTTCGCGTCCCGATCTCACTGGCAAGGAGATTGCCGGAATCATCGTTCTTGGCGGCGCGGTCGATCCTTATATCACCGCCACACGGGGGGTAACGCAGCTTGTTCTTGGCGCCCCGCGCATGACCGAGGCTGTCGCGCTGGCGCGGCGGTTCCCGAAAGCCCGCCTGGTGTTTACCGGCGGCAGCGCCGCCCTCCTGGGATCGCCCTATACGGAGGCCAGTGTGGCGGAAGCGCTTTTCAAGTCACTGGGTGTGGACGGCAGCCGCCTGGTTATGGAATCGCGCTCGCGAAACACCTACGAAAATGCGATCTATACCCGCGACCTCATCAAGCCCCGGCCGGGTGAAACCTGGCTTCTGGTTACAAGCGCCTATCACATGCCGCGTTCCGCCGGTATCTTCCGCAAGGCGAATTTCGCTGTTGTTCCCTATCCGGTTGATTATCGCACGCGCGGCACGACGCGGGAATACTGGGCGCCATTGCGCAATGTCTCCGAGGGTTTGCGTTATACGGATATCGCTGTGCGCGAGTGGGTAGGTCTGATTGCCTATTATATGACGGGCAAGACCGCGGCGCTGCTGCCAGGACCTTCCTGAAGTCTGGAGCCCTTCCTGAAACAGGTTCAGTCCTGGCGCGGCAGGCCAAGGCGGTAAACACCTCGAAACGTGTCGGGATCGACAGGTTTACCCTTGCGATAGATAACAAGATCGCCCTTGCGCGACATGCCGACGGCGGTGGAGCGCACCTGCTGCAGCCATTTGCGCCAGCCCAGATCGTCCTCACCGCGCTCTGCGGCAAAAGCTTTCGCCGCGTCCGTCGGACAAATGGTCTTGCCGGGGCCTTGCGCGTTGCACAGATCGGTGATCATCTGTTCCAGAGTGCGTTTGGCGGGTTTTCGGGAATCGCTTTGCTCGGTCTTTTCCATGCCGCTCTATACGCCGTCAGACGCAGGTTTGTCAGCAGGTGATCGGTCGCTGCCTTCGATACCCGCTTGCGGCGCCTGCCTGTGATACGGAAACACCAGCAGCGGGGGAGCAAATGGCTCTGACTATCAGGAAGGGCTACAAGCAATTGATAGCCGAGGCCGAGGCTGCCCTCGATGTCTGGACGGTGGAGCGGGCGCTGGCAACCCATGCGGCGGGTCCGGCAGATGTGGTCTTTGTCGATCTGCGAGATCCACGCGAGTTACAGCGTGAAGGCAGGATGCCCGGCGCTTTTCATTGTCCGCGCGGCATGCTGGAATTCTGGCTTGATCCGGAGAGCCCGTATGCACGGCCGGAGTTCCAGAAGGAAGCGACGTTTGTTTTCTTCTGTGCTGCGGGCTGGCGGTCGGCGCTGGCGGCGAAAGCGGCGCAGGATATGGGGCTGGCGCCGGTGGCGCATAT
>JAGREQ010000311.1 GCA_020446465.1 Novosphingobium sp.
CAACGCCCCCGAACAGGGCAAGAAAGTCGTCTGGTACAACGGGACTTATATCCCCCCGTTCTTTCACGCACAACATGTTGCATGGGTCCATGGCGAGGCCTGGTCCGCCTATCTGGCAGCACGACACGTCGAAGGGGATGCCCAGTCTGCCGGTGAAGCGCGCGGATATGATCGGGAACTGTGTTCCTACGCGCGCACGCACATCGGACAAGCGCTGAAGGACAAGAAAGATCTGCAAGACGGCAAGTTCGATCCGCAAAGCGAAAAAGGTATAGCGATCAGCCAGTTGCCGATGCCAGACATGATCGTGAACGCTTACCCCTATTGTAGTTCGGGCCAGCAGTGGGATGAAATGATCTACCGCTTGTTCGACAAGCAAGTGCCGATTTTCCACGTGAACGTGCCGATGCTCTGGGGTGGACGCAAGGACGCGACGTATCTTGCCGGCAGCGAAATGGATGAAAAAATCGCCTATGTTTCGCGCCAGTTGCGAGCGATGACCGACTTCCTCGTCGAGCATACCGGTCGTAAATACGATTGGGACAGGCTGAGCGAGGTCATGTCATTTATCAAGAAATCCGCCGAGCTGCGACTGGAAGCCATGGACATGTGCACGGCGACGCCATCGCCGGCTAGTTTCTTCGACTGGATCGTCACCATCGCGCATGTGAATTTCATGCCGGGTACGCAGCGCCTGGTCGATTTCTTCGAAGCACTAAAGGCCGAAATCGCGCAGCGCGTAGCCGATGGCGAAGGTGCTGTTCCCGACGAGAAATACCGGCTTTTCTTCGATGGCATGATGAACTGGAACAAAGTCGGCTGGCTGGCAGAAAAGTTTGCTGCCAACAATGCCTGCGTGGTCGCTGGCCGCTATACGCACATGTCATTTTGGCAGGAACCGCAGGTTATTGACCTCAATGACCCGGTTCCCGGCATGGCGCATAACTATCTCGCATGTCCGAACAATTCGGGTGCACCCTACATGATCGGCGAGATTGACCGTCTGTGCGACAAGTTCAAGATCGACGGGATGGTGATGCACGTTTCGCGCACCTGCCGCGGTATGACCAACTCGCAGCATTTGATTGTCGATTCAGCGCGCAAGCATGATCGTGCCGCCCTGTTCTTCGAAGGCGATGTCGCGGATGAATCTTTCTACAAGGATGAACTGCTAAATACGCGCCTCGAAGCTATGCTGGAATCGCTGGATTCAAAACGCGCAATGGTCGCGTGAATTAGCCGAACGCTGCAAACAGCTAGGACGATTTCGAGCCAGGTAGAATCGCTTGGCACATTGAAATCTCGGTCAAACAATGATTTAGAGCGTTCGATCTGATGCAGCCAGATCGAACGCTCTAGCGTTTATCCAGCCGATCAGCGATTTTTTCCAGGCGTAGAATGGCGGTATCCATCCGTTCATCTTCCGGCGGAACTGCGGTCATCCCTCGATAGACAACGCTTGCGATTTCGTCTGCGAGCTCTTCTATATCCAATTCGCCTTCGTTTCGCAGGTAACGCCAGGTGCTGTGCTCAATTGTGCCAAAGACCATGTCACGCAGCACACGTTCGGGTACGCCGCTCTTGAACTCACCACTCTTGATTGCCTCGGCAAATACCCGACGTATCTGGCTTGTATAATCGCGGTTGATCTCAAAAAGTCGCGTATCCTTGTAGCCTGACCGCGGACGCACCTCTGTCATTATATAGCGGCTAATTGCAGGGCCTTCCTTAATCGTCCGAAGCGAATGCCAGATAAGATAACGTAGTTTATTATAAGTGCCGTTGAAGGCGCTGACATCGACAATGTCGCCGTATTGCTCAAGGAACCAGTCTTCGGCCACTCGCAACAACAAGTCATCCTTGTTCTTGAAATAACGATAGACCGTTCCTTCGACGATATCCGCTTTTTCCGCGATCTCGGCCATAGTGACGCCCTCGTAACCCTTAGCGTCGATAACTTCCTTGGCCGCAAGCAGGATGTCCGACACGCGCTGATCCTGCGAAAGGCGTGTGGACTGACGCCGCCGTGCTTTGCGTGGCGCTGTCACGACCCAATCACCCTCATTATAAAGTCGATATTCATTTCATCTCCGATCCTTGCAACGCCCTAGACGCGATCAGGATATCAATCCAGCCTATGGTCTGCGCCTCGTCACATAAGCGCGAACTGATTCAGCTTCTTCCGGCGACAGGACGTCGGCAAAACTCGCCATTCCGCCAGCACTCAAAACCCCTCCCAGGACAATATCGCGCCATAGAGCGGAATCCGCCAGTGCTGCTGAGCGCCGCAAATCGGGCGCAACGCCACTGGATTGCGCCGAAGAACCATGACACCAGGCACAAGTCGTTTCGTAAATGTGTTTGCCTCGTTCCACTTGTTCCTGAGAGAACGTCTCGTCGACGGACACCAGCGGCGGCAAGCCGTAATCGTCACGCTTCGGCAAGCGCGCTGTTCCACCGAGCCTGAATGCCAAAATACGGCCGTTCGGGCGAATATGTGTGCCATCCCCTAGTGGGGTCGAGATTCCGAAACCGCCTCCATATCCAGATAGAACGATGATAAATTGCTTGCCTTCTACACTATAGGACACGGGGCTACCCTGCACGGCCGTATGCGCCTGGAACCGCCACAGTTCACGCCCATTTGCCGCATCGAACGCCTTGAACGCACCCTGCATATTGCCTTCGAAAACAAGGTTGCCCGCAGTCACCAGTGCCCCACCCGCACCGGGGCCTGGCTGTTCAGAACGCCAGACTTGCCGCTGGGCAACGGGATCCCAGGCGATCAAGGCACCTTTCAAGGAGGCGCGTATTGCGTCGA
>JAGREQ010000312.1 GCA_020446465.1 Novosphingobium sp.
CGTTCCATCACGGAAATGATTTCCAGCCTGCCCGACGGCTGCATCCTGCTGCTGGACGAGGCTTACGGCGAATATGCGCCGCCTGGTGTCCTGCCGCCGATTGACACAAGCGACCCTCGGGTCCTGCGGTTCAGAACCTTTTCCAAGGCCTATGGCATGGCTGGTGCACGGGTGGGCTATTGCATTGGCGAGGCGCAACTGATTTCCGAATTCGAGAAGGTGCGCGACCATTACGGCATGAACCGGACGGCTGAAATCGGCGCTGTTGCGGCCCTGGCCGACCAGGAATGGCTGGCATCTGTCGTGGAAAGAACGACTGCGGCACGTGAACGCATCGCGCAGATTGCGCGCGACAACGGCCTTGCACCGATTGCATCTGCCACGAATTTCGTGACCATCGACTGCCTGCGTGACACGGCCTACGCCAAATCTGTCATGGAAGGCGTGTTGTCACGCGGCGTCTTCATCCGGATGCCGGGGGTTGATCCGCTGTCGCGTTGCATAAGGGTGAGCGCGGGTTTCGAGCATGATCTCGACATTTTCGCAGAAGTGCTCGCCGATACGCTCAAGGCCCTGCGCTGAAAGCGCAGGATGAAAACAAAAAGGGCAGGGCGATGGCCCTGCCGCTTTTTTGGGTTGGTGTGTCTTGGAGTGGTCTGGTCCGGGTTCCGGATCAGGCCATGACTGCTGTCAGACTGGCAAGTGCTGCACCGATCATCACAAGGGATACAATCACGATGCTTGTGGCTGAATGGTCTTCCACTCGCTCCAATCCCCTGATGTGATCATCCGGGAAGGTCATTTGGGGTTCCTTTCTATTGGCCCGCCGAAACATAGATGGTGTTCCCTGTAGTGCTGTTCAAGCAAGCTGGCGCTTGAAATTCCCAAAAATTTCAGCTGTTTGAGGAAATGTGCGGGAAGCCCGCTTCCGGGCTTCCCGCTTTCCACGTGGTCAGGACCGGTGTCCCAAGGGGGGCTGGGAAGGGTAGATCCCTATTTGACCACGCAGAAATGACGTTGTCCGTCATAACCATTGTAGGTTCCGGTCGAGACGTCGAAGGTGCGGTATTTCGCCGAACACCAGCTTTCCCAGCTTGCGCTCCAGGGTTCACCATAGCCGTTTGCCGTGCGCGCATTGCCTACAGTGTCTTCATAGGTGACGACTTTCGGGCCGCGCGGGGCATGGTCGCGCCGCACCTGGGACAGGGGCTTGCGCACGGGGGCGCTATCATAGACGGGATATGGGGTTGCCGGTGCTGAAAGATATCCCGGATCGGCATAGACGGGCTGCGGAGCCACATACACCGGCTGCGGCTCGACATAGACGACCGGTGGCGGAGCCACATAGACCGGATAGCGGGGGGCAGCCAGCATGGAGCCAAGCACAACGCCGGCCACGCCGGCCACGAATGCATCGCCGCCCCCATTGTGGTGATGGCGATAGCGATGATCGGCAAATGCCTGCGACGGCGCCAGTATGCCCAGCGCGACAACAGATGCAAGGAGGCCTGCGGCAATGCGGCTTTTCCTGACAATGATCATGGCGACACTCCAATCGGGTTCTGGTCTGCTTCGACCGGGTTTGCGGACCCCTTCAGTGATCCTTATTGCTGCTGATTGTGGCAGGACTTGGCTGAACGCAGTCTGAACGGCCAGATGCATCGCAGTCGCGTGATTTTTCTTCTAACAACCACCAAAATCGCATAAGCAGCATTCATGACAAAGAAAGCCCAATCAAAAACCGACCGCGACGTCCTGCGGATTGCCATCGCCCAGTTGAACCCGACGGTTGGCGATGTCGCGGGCAATCTGGCACTGGCCCGCAATGCGCGCGCGGATGCTGCCCGCATGCAGGCGGACCTGATCGTTTTCACGGAACTGTTCATCTCCGGCTATCCGCCGGAGGACCTGGTGCTGAAGCCGGCATTTGTCGAGGAATGCATGGAGGCGGTCGAAGCGCTGGCGGCCGACACTGCCGATGGCGGGCCGGGTGTTCTCATAGGGTCACCCGCGCGCCAGAGCCATGCGCGGGGCCGCGACACGCTACACAATGCAGTTGCGCTGCTCGACGGTGGAAAGCTGGTCACCTGGCGCTACAAGGTAGATCTGCCGAATTACTCAGAATTCGACGAAAAGCGTGTTTTCCAGCCAGGCCCGATGCCAGGCCCGGTTAATTTTCGCGGTGTTCGGCTCGGAGTGCCGGTTTGCGAGGATATCTGGGGCGAATTGGGGGTTTGCGAGACGCTGGCTGAATCCGGCGCGGAAATGCTCCTGGTTCCCAATGGTTCTCCCTATTACCGCGACAAGATGGACATCCGCCACCAGATCGTCATCAAGCAGGTGATCGAGAGCGGCCTGCCGATGCTTTATGCCAATCAGCTTGGCGGGCAGGACGAACTGGTGTTTGACGGTGGTTCGTTCGTCATCAATGCCGATCACCATCTGGCGGTGCAGATGAACCAGTTCGAGGCCAATACGGTGCTCACGACCTGGCGGCGCACAGGGGATGGCTGGCGCTGTGACGATGGCGTCAAGGCGCGCATTCCCGACGCCGATGAGGGTGACTGGCGCGCCTGTGTCCTGGGCTTGCGCGACTATGTCAACAAGAACGGCTTTCGCAATGTCGTGCTCGGCCTTTCGGGCGGGATCGATTCGGCGATCTGCGCGGCGATGGCCGTCGATGCGCTGGGCGAGGAGCGGGTGCGTTGCGTGATGCTGCCCTACCGCTACACGTCGCAAAGCTCGTTCACCGACGCCGAGGCCTGCGCCCGCGCACTTGGCTGCCGCTACGACACGGTGGCGATCGAGGAGCCGGTGCAG
>JAGREQ010000313.1 GCA_020446465.1 Novosphingobium sp.
TGGTGACTGGCGGGAAAGCGTGCAGGCCAAGGATTGGGTTGGCCATCTTGTTGCCAACGTGGCGGGCCTGTCCGCCGAAACGGACAAGGGGCGCATCAAGGCAATCATTCGGACGTGGAAGCGCAACGGCGCGCTGGCTGTGGAGCATCGCGCGATCAATGGCCGGGAAGTGCCTTTTGTGATCGTCGGCAAGGCTGTTGACGCCAGCGAAATAGGCTCCCGTCCGCACCTTGCAACGTGTGGTGCGGAAAGTGCGGAAGGTGCGGGCGCGGACCCGTGACGAGCCTGCCCACACCACCACCCCCTTTATAGGGGGTGAGGTGGTGGTGTGGTGCGGGTGAATGCTGGCGAGGATCAATTTTGAAGGTGCGGGAATTATGACTGAAACGAGCAAGGCGAAACGCAAGCAACCGGCGCGCAAGGGCAAGGCTGGTGCCGAGCCGAAACGCCAGACTGAATCCGCTGGCGGCATGAAGGCCAACAATGTCCTGACTGTCGAGCAAACCACAGAGGAAACCGGCGCTCAAGCATTGGCGCGAAGGGTTCTCGATCCTGAATTGCGCAATGCGGTGAGTGCATCGGCATTTGCCGGGAAAGTGCTTGGCAATGACATTGAAGCGCCGGGCCTGATGGACTTTGTTGACCATGTTCAGGCATCCACGAAAAAGGCAGCGGCTGGTGATCTTGCCATAGCCAGCCGACTGCTCGCTTCCCAAGCTATTACGCTGGACGCCATGTTTACCGAACTGGCCCGGCGTGCCGCTCACAATATGGGCGAATATCTCGACGCTTCCGAACGCTATGGACGGCTGGCATTGAAGGCTCAGGCCAATTCCCGCGCGACTCTGGAGGCACTGGCAAAGCTGCACCAGCCGCGCGAGCAAACCGTGCGCCATGTTCACGTTAACGAGGGTGGGCAGGCTGTCATTGCCGATCAATTCCACCACCACGCCGGGGGGCACCGAAATGCAAAAACCACCGAACAACCCCATGCAGCCGGAACCGGCGCGGCTGGCAGCGGCCCCGCGCTGCTTGGCCATGACACGCAAGGGAACTGCCTGCCAATCCCCGGCAATCAAGGGGGCAAAGCGATGCCGGATGCACGGCGGCAAGGGCAGCGGCGCGCCTGAGGGCAACCGCAATGCATGGAAGCATGGCGGGCGGTCATCCGAATCAATGGCAGTGGCTCGATCATTGAGAGAGATTGCGCGGCTGATGCAGTGCTATTGAGGGCTGGGTAGCGATTTGGGGATGCCAATGCATGTTCCAGCCGTTAGGTAGGCAGAATGGGCGCAATGGAAGCCATAGACACTGATCCGCTGCTTGCGGGCTTCTACAGCATCGGGGATGCGACCCGATTGCTGGGCTTATCCCATGCAGCCAAATTGCGGGGATGGATCAACGGCTGGCCCAATAGCAAATCGGGAGCAATCGTGGATCGTGACTTCAAAAAGTCGCCCACGGTCAGCTTTTTGGACCTGATGGAGCTTCGCTTCATTGAGTATTTTCGCGGCCAAGGCGTATCAATGCAGACGCTAAGGAAAGCGGCTGAAATGGCGCGCAAAGAATGGAGCGTACAGCACCCCTTCGCGCTGTCGAATGTCAAATATCTGACTGACCGTCGCCATGTGATCGCACAGGCGTCCGAGGCCGTTGGCGACAAACCCACATGGGAGTTGGCGACTGGCCAATATCTGATCTGGGAGACAATCGAAGCGACAATTGCCAAAGGCGTAATCTTTGATCCGGCAACGCATCTGGCTTCCCGCTGGAAGCCTCGCCCCGGCGACCACCCGGATATTGTTCTCGATCCGGCGCGGGCATTCGGTAAGCCGTTGGTGGACAGTGCGGGCATTCCGACCGATGCCTTGTTTCGACAATGGAAAGCGGAAGACGGTAATTTTGACAGAGTGGCGCGCTGGTTCGACGTGTCGCGCGATCAAGTTGAAAATGCCGTGCGCTTCGAGCTTGAATTGGCCAGTTGAGGATCAGAGCGGACGAGCACGTCGCTGAGGCGATAATCAGGGCAGTCCGCGAGATTGCATTGCGGGACGGCTGGACGCTGGATTCCGTAGTCAGTGCCAGACAGGCGGGAAAGTCAGACGTTCACTGGATAACCGAATTTATGGCCGATGGCGGTGAGGTGATCCTTTCAGCCGACCGCGACTTTCTTGAGAACCCGCCTCAAGTCGATGCAGTCTTCAGGACCGGCGCAAAGGTGATCCATTTGCCTCCGAAATGGGGACAGGCGAAAGGCACCATGCAATCTGCCCACATACTCATGTGGTGGGCTAGGATTGAAGAATGCATCCTCGCCATGAAACCAAGACAATGCTTTCGCCCGCCGTGGAATATCAACGAGACAGGGGCACTGCACCCGGTTGTGATTGATTTTCAGTCCGCTCAGAAAAAGCTGAAAAAGGCATCCAGAAAGGGCAAGGCAGGATAAAGACCGTGCCATCGCCCAACGTGCGGTGAGCTTCCGAGTGACGCGGAAATGATTTGCCGCGAAGCCGCAGAAAACGGCCAATTTAATCAAATCCGAATGGCCAATCATTTTTGATTGAGAAGCTGCCATCTCCCGAAACCCGCACAATTCCGCCATTCCCAGCCGCGATTTGTCGCGTAGGGTGTGTAGTCGTTTCCAGCTTCCACGGCTGGCACCGGCATGGCTGCCCGAATGGCATTGCGCACACGATTGCCCCGCACCTGTTGAAAAATGTTGAGGTGCGCGCCGATTAAGCGAATCCCGCAACTCGCGTTCGCCTCAAGCGTCGGGCCTATCGGGGAACGGTTATGGGAACCAGC
>JAGREQ010000314.1 GCA_020446465.1 Novosphingobium sp.
CGTGAGCTCGTGCGCATCGGCCTCGTTCAGATCGGCGGTGGCAATACCGATCGAGACGCCGACAAAGGCTTCGCTGCCGAAGATATCGAAGGGCTTGTTGATCGCTTCGACGATGCGCTGACTCAGACCGAGCGCCGCCATGAGCCCAGGCGCGTGCGCATGGACAATCGCAAACTCGTCGCCACCGAGGCGAGCGAGCGTGTCGCCGTTTGCCAGCATCTCGCCCAGGCGTTGGCCGACGGCCTGGATGAGGTCGTCGCCGGCGCGGTGACCCAGCGTATCGTTGACCTGCTTGAAACGGTCGAGATCAAGCATCATCAAGGCACAGGAACGGCCAGCCGACTTGTATGACGCCAGGATCGATTCGAGCCGCCGGGTCATGTGATGGCGGTTGGCAAGCCCGGTCAGCGAATCATACAGCGCCATGCGCGAAGCATCGTGACGCGACTGGCGTTCGTCGGTAATGTCCTTGCCATTGCCGCGATAACCGATGAATTTTCCGTCCGCATCGTATTGCGCGCGCCCATGGATCGACCACCAGACTTCCTTGTCCGGCAGGTTCAGGCGCAACTCTACGTTGGCGATCGTGTTCTTGGCACTCATCAGGAATGGCAGGGTGCGCTCACTGGTGCCTGTTTCGGCAGCGGCGCCCTTGTCCTTTTCGAGGATGAACAGGGATGTCAGCCGCTTTCCGGTGAGCGGCCCCATTTCACTGCCCAGCGCCTTGGTCGCATTTTCCGAAATGTAGGTTATGCAGCCGTCTGCATCGGTGGACCAGAACCAGCCCTGACCCGATCGTTCAAACTCTTCGAGCAACCGCAGGCGTTCGGCAGGCGCAGCAACGGGAACAGACCTTTCGCCCTGCAACCCATCCCCATCTTTCCTGCGAATCCAGAATGCCACTATTGCTGCCTCAATCTTTTTCAACGCCGCAACCACGCGGCACCTGAAAACTATACCAACCTACGGAAAAAAGATGAATTTTTCGTATTCTATCCTGCCTTTCGCACTGGTTCGACACTGCTCGCCTCCCGCTCTTCCGCCACAGGCCTGTCAGCGTTGATGCTACCGGGCAGGTCATCATCACCTTCAGCGCGCCCCTCTGCAAAGGCGACCCCCATGCGATTATCGCAATGCCAGATCGTCGTTGCCTTCACGATCTCTGTTTCGCTGAGCGCGATATTGAAAATTGTGCCGGGCGGGACGTTCCACAAGCCTTCGACCAGCGCCCCGCCCGGCCCCATGTTGCGGATGGTGGCCATGTAGATTTCGCCCGCATGTTCAAGCGCGACCTTGCGCAACATGCTCTGGCGTTCAGGCCGCCATTTGTGGAACCCCTTGGCCTCAATCGTCAGGCCATGGGACAGTTGCTCACTTACCGTTGCTGCGGGAAGCGCCTGATTGAAGACGTAGCCTTGCACATGGCTGCACCCCAGGGATCGCACCAGTTCCAGTTCGTCCAGCGTTTCCACGCCTTCTGCCGTCGTTTCCATGCCCAGCGACTTTGCCAGCGATGTAATCGACGCGATGATCGCACCATTCCTGCTGCCTGCCTGCGTGGCTCCCCGCACGAAGCTCTGGTCGATCTTGATCTTGTCGAAAGGCGCTTTTTTCAGATAGCCGAGCGACGAATAGCCCGTTCCAAAGTCATCCAGCGCCAGCCTGACGCCAATAGCCTTGAGCGCGGCAAATACGGCATCGGTGTTGAAATCATCACGCAGGAACACGCTTTCGGTAATTTCCAGTTCGAGCCGGTGGGGCGCAACGCCTGATTGCGCCAGCGCACTGGTGACGATGGCCGGCAACTGCGCGTGGGAGAATTGCAGCGGCGATACATTCACCGCGACGCGGACCGATTCCGGCCATTTTGCAAGCTGGGCGCACGCCGTGCGCAAGGCCCATTCCCCCATCGGGGTTATAAGGCCTGCATCCTCTGCAATCTCAACAAAGCGGGCTGGCGATTGCATCCCGTATTTGGGGTGCTCCCACCGCATCAGTGCTTCAAACCCGCTGATGGTCTGCGTGTCGAGCGCAACAACCGGCTGATAATGCAGTTCCAGCGCGCCTGTCTGAATCGCATCGCGCAAATCCTGCTCCATTTCGCGGCGCTCTTCTGCGACCTGGTGCAAATCGCTCGCATAGAAATGGAACCGCCCGCGCCCTCCGTCCTTGGCTGCATAGAGCGCAAGGTCAGCATTGCGAATAAGCGCCTCGCTTGTGGTGCCATCGTCCGGCGCCACGGAAATGCCGACAGATGCCCCGATCACTACCCGATCCCCTTCGATCGAGTATGGCTGGGAGAGAGATTCGATTATACGGTGTGCAAGGTTGGCCAGATGGTCACGGTCGGTGACACCGGGCAAGACAACCTTGAACTCATCGCCGCCCAGTCGCCCGACCAGCCCTTCATCGCCTACCACACGGGTCAGGCGCTTCGACACCTGCTGCAACAGCGCATCGCCCGCCGGATGGCCCATCGTATCGTTGACTTGCTTGAACCGGTCGAGATCGAGCAGGAAAACGGCACAGTCACGCTCAGCCTCATTGGAAGCGTTGAGCACATCCTCCAGCGTTTTTGCCATCTGGAAACGGTTGGCAAGGTCAGTGAGCGAATCATAGTGAGCAAGGCGCGAGGCTTCTTCCTGTGACCGCCGTTTCTCGGTCAGATCGTGGCCTGATCCCCTGAAACCGACAAATTCACCCGTGCTGGCATAAACAGGACGACCACTGATGGACCACCAGCGCACTTCGCCCATGATCCCGGCTCGCACACCCAGTTCCTTGAACGCCGATTTCGATGTCAG
>JAGREQ010000315.1 GCA_020446465.1 Novosphingobium sp.
CATGACCCAATCGACCATGTTGGAAACTGTCTGCGCCTCAATCGGCAAGCCGGTCGCCGGGCTATACGGCACCCCAACCCGCGCCCAGAGCAAGCGCATGTAATCATAGATTTCCGTCACTGTCGCCACGGTGCTGCGCGGGTTACGGCTGGTCGTTTTCTGTTCGATGGAAATGGCCGGCGACAGCCCGTCGATATGTTCGACATCGGGTTTTTGCATCATTTCGAGAAACTGGCGCGCATAAGCGGAAAGACTTTCCACATAGCGACGCTGCCCCTCGGCATAGATCGTATCGAACGCGAGGCTGGATTTGCCCGAACCGGAAAGACCAGTGATGACGATCAGCCTGTCCCGCGGCAGGTCTATATCAATGCCTTTGAGGTTATGTTCGCGTGCGCCGCGAACCGAAATAGTGGTGAGAGCCATGCTGGTTCACGTTCCATATTTGTTCGATTCTGGCAAGGGGACAATAGACCCCACCCCATGCACGGCTCACGCCGTGATGCACCATTCTTGCGGCAGACGGCGGAACACGCATCAACCCCATGTTAACGATTTGCGCTATAGCCAGATGAAAGAGGGTCGCTGGACACCGCAAGGCCACCGTATCGGGGGGCGTTACGGGTGCAGTTGGGACGGCATGACAAAGGGGGGATCACCCATGCGTATCAAGGCTGCATTTTCTGTGTTGGTATTCACTCTGGCGGCCATGCCTGTCACAGCCATGGCAGATGATCCCAACGATCCGGAAATGCAGACCCGCGCCGCACGCGAGGCCGACAGGGCAAAAATTCGCCAGATGAACAAGGATATGCTGGCGCAAGTAACTGCTCGTGATGCAGAATATGCGCGCGCCAACCGCGAAAGCCAGCGCAAGACGACTGAATACCAGCGCCGCCTGTCCGCATATCATAATGAACAATCGCGCTATGCCTCGGACCGCAAGCGGTACGAACAAACAATGGCCGACTGGCGTCGCAATGTTGCCGCCTGCAATGCCGGGAATTATTCTGCCTGCCGTTGAGGCAGCCCGGCCTTATCCAGCCACCAGCGCCCTTGCCCCCGCTTCGCCCAGCCAACGAGCAGGTACGCCCCATGTGCGCATGATTGTTTCTATGTCGAGCGCGTGTTCCGGCGGGCCATCGGCAACAACAGTCCCCCTGTCCAGCACCAGCACTCTGTCCGCATGGTTCATGGCAAGCGCCAGATCGTGCAGAACCAGCACCACGCCTTTACCCAGATTTGCTGCCGCGCGCAGGCTGGCAAGCACTTCGTGCTGATGAAAGAAATCGAGTGCGGCCAGCGGCTCGTCAGCCAGAACCCAGAGCGGATCACCGGCAAAGACCCGCGCCAGCAGCGCTCGCGCTTTTTCGCCGCCAGAAAGTGTCGAAATGGGCCGCGCCGCCATCGCAGTCAGATGCACGGATTCCAGCGCTGCATCGACAAACTGGGCGCCTTCGTCACCGTGTGGCAACCGGCCCAGCGCAACGAGATTACGCACCGAAACATCCCACGCGACTTCGCCCGATTGCGGCAAATAGCCAATGCGTTGCGCCCGTGTGCGAGCAGGCAGGCCCGACAGCGCCTGACCATCCAGCGTGACCGCGCCGCCCACAGAATCGGTCAGCCCGGCCAGCACGGATAGCAGCGTGGATTTACCGGCCCCGTTCGGCCCGCAGATTGCGGTAATCGTCCCCGGCTCAAACGCCGCGCTGACATCACGCAGCACTGCCGCGCCGCGTAAAGTCACATGGATATTCTGCGTCGCCAGCTTCATGCCAACCCCCGTCGCATCCGCAGTAACAGGGCGAGAAAGAACGGCGCACCCAGCAGGCTGAGCGCAATGCCGAGGCGCAGTTCCGTTACCAGCGGCAACACACGGCACAGACAATCAGCAACAAGCACCAGCAGCGCGCCCGCCAACGCGCTTGGCACCAGCAGGGAGCTAGGCTTGCGATCGGTCAGCGGGCGCACGATATGCGGCACCATCAACCCGACAAAACCGATAATCCCGGCCACGGCCACGCCGCTTCCCACAGTCAGCCCGACGCCTGCAATCAGCCAGGCGCGCAGACGCACGGCATCAACGCCCAGCGACCGCGCGGCCGCTTCGCCCAGCATCATGGCGTCGAGCGCCTTGCCAGCAACACCAAGGCAGACAATGCCCACAAGCGTCAGCGGAGCACAAATCCACACTTCCTGCCAACCCCGGTCCGTTAGCGCACCCATCAACCATGTCACGATTTCGGACATGGCAAAGGCATTGGGCGCAAAGCTGATAATCAGGGAACTGAGCGCACCCGCAAGGCTCGCCAGCATCATGCCCGCAAGCGTAAACAGCGCGATACCGCCAGTGCGCCCCGCAATCAGCGCCAGCAGCGCCATTGCACCTGCAGCGCCTGTCAGGGCGAACGCTGGCAAAAACCACGCCCCCGCAAGCCCCAGCCAAAGGCTCAACACCGCACCCAGTGCCGCGCCGGGAGCAATGCCGAACAGGCCCGGATCTGCAAGCGGGTTACGCAAATATCCCTGCATCGCCGCCCCCGCAGCCCCCAGCCCTGCCCCCACGGCCAAGGCCAGAAGCCCGCGCGGCAAGCGCAATTCCATCAGGATGACGGCAGCGTTGGGCGTGGCCGAAGGATCTATCCAGACTCGCCCTGCCAGTAGCGAAAGCGGCAGGGCAAGCGCGATCAATAGGCCAAGACTGATCGTCAGGCGGTTCATGGGGTAACAGACCGCCGCACGTCGGACAGCCGATCCACCGCGCGGATCAGCGACGGACCGCCGCAATAAAGAAGGCCC
>JAGREQ010000316.1 GCA_020446465.1 Novosphingobium sp.
CATGCCGGAGCCGCGCATGGATTTGGGCGAGTTTTCGCCCATGACCCAGCGGATGGCTTCCAGCAGGTTGGATTTGCCGCAGCCGTTCGGGCCGACAACGCCGGTAAGGCCGGGTTCGATCCGCAGTTCAGCAGGTTCCACGAAGCTCTTGAAGCCGCTTAGCTTGAGCTTCCTGATCTGCATGGCCCGCGCCTTTGCCTGTCAGCCCCCGGCGCCGTTACCGTGCGCCGGCGTTCTGAAGGGCGGGTTCGACTTCCTTCCAGGTCCGCCCATCGAGACGAGTGCCGTTGAGGAAGAACGTCGGCGTGCCATCGACGCCAAGCTGCTCACTTTGCGTGGTGGACTGGTTGACGAGCGTTTCCGCCTTTGACGGGTCGGCAAGGCACTGGGAAAGCTGATCCTGGCTGACGCCGCGCGCTGCAAAGAACTCCGACAGGCCTGCCGCATTGGCGATGGCCATATAACGTTTGGTCTGGTCTTCCAGCTTCATCGCAGCCTGCATTGCAGCTTCGTTCGATTGGACTTTCTGGATGATGTCATTGAGGTTCAGCCAGACCTGTTCCGACAGGGCAGGCATGGATTCCGGCGTGCCGCAGCGAACCATCAGCGCCATCGTCAAATCCAGCCCATCGTGAATCTGGTTGCGCATTTCATAGCTGACAACACCGCTATCGACGTATTTTTCGCGCAGCGGACCAGCGGATTCCTCGGCAAAATGGGCGCAGTGCGAACAGGTGAGCGAACCGTATTCGACCAGTTTCAGCGGTGCTTCGGGGTTGCCCATGGCATAGCCGCCTTCGGGCGTGACAGTGACTGTATCCGACCAGCGCGCTCCTTCGGGAGCCGGGATTGCGGCAATCGGTTCCCCGGTGGGGGCGCTGCTGGCAGCGTCGCTGTTGCCCGAACCACAGGCAGCAAGCGAGAGTGTAAGCGCAGCGGCAAGTGCGCGGATAGCGTGGCGGCCAGAGGTGGAAAGTTCGATCATTCCGTCAAGTGTCCCGTCATATAACCAAGTCTGCGAAGGCTAGTGCCTTGGCGCGTCAAGGCAAGGCGAAGTGCCACTCTGGCGGCCTTATTCCACAGCTATAGCCACAGAATTGGCCTTGCGGTTGGCCCCGCGCCAGTCCTTTGTCAGCTGGCAAGCCTGTCTGTGATGGCTGTCTGCAGTGTTGCCCAGGTATGAACACCGTCCAGCAGAATGCCGTTAATGGCAAAGCTGGGCGTGCCGGTTACGCCCATCACTTGCGACCCGGCATTGGCCTGATCGACCATGTGGCGGGCGGCCTGTTCGTCATTCAGGCAGCGATCAACGTCAGTGCGGCGATAGCCCCGGCTTTCCATGATCGTATAAAAGCCAAGGTCTGCTGCAACTGCCCGCATCCGCGTGCCGTAATCGGGCGAGGCCCACCGAGCGCGCTGCGCTTCGGAAAGATTTTGCGCTTTGGGTAGCCATTTTTCCTGCCCGCGCAGGAAAGCGGCGTGGTTGAGGAAGAACTTTTCTTTCGGCCCGCAGTTGACCAATGTGGTGGCAACAAGGTCAATACCGTTGCGGATGACGGGGCGCACTTCGATCGAAATCTTGCCCGGCACGAGATAGTAAAGCCGCAAGGCAGCATCCGATTCCTTTTCGAAATGGGCGCAGTGCGAACAAGTGTAGCTGACGAACTCCATCAGTTTCAGCTTGGCAAGTGGGTTGCCAACCTTGTGCCCGCCTTCGGCTGTTTCGGTGACATTGGTGTTCCAGTTGCGGACAGGCGTTGGTGTGTCCGCCATTGCCGCCGAAGTCATCCCGAGTGCCGCCAGCAGAAAAAGCACCAGCCGGGCAATGCGACCTTTGATGGACTGCCCAGAATGCGAACCTGTCATGTCTTGTCATCCTCCGTCCCGCCAAGGCTGCGGGCAAGCGATTCCAGCACCACCCGCAATTCCGGGTCGCCAATGTCGCGCAGGGATTCGCCCAGCTCCATCGGGATCGGTTTCAGGCTGGGTGGTGCGCCTGTGCCCTTATCAGCACGCGGAGCCTTAACCTCGCCTTGCCGCATCTTGATCTTGCTGATCGCCTTGTAGCCGAAAAACCTGTTCACCCGATCCATGATTTCGGGAAAGACGTGCTGGATCAGCGGCGCGTGGGCAGGTGTTACCACCAGTTGCAGGATGCCTTCGCTCTTTTCACCGGGGGGGAAACGGATCGCTTCGGGCAAGGTCACGCGGGCATGGGCTTCGCCAACGATTTCCGGCCAGCGCGTGACAACGCTGGATTGCACGAATCCGAAACGGCGAAATGCCGTCCGCCCGATTTGCGGCATCAGATCGCCAATCGCTCGTGGATTGCCGCCGCGCGGGCGCTCATAGGCGCGACCTGCCTTGGCAGCGGGCTTTTTCGCGGGCTTGCGCGGCTTGTCGGGCTGTTGGGGTTCGTCCGGTTCCATAAACGGCGATGCCATGCCATAGCGCGCAGATGGACGCCAGTGCCCCGATCGCTCCGTTGTTGCTGGATTGGTATGATCGTCATGCCCGTGCACTTCCATGGCGGCAGATGCCCGGCGCAGATGCAGCGCCTGATCCTTACCGGGTCTGGCTGTCCGAGGTCATGCTGCAACAGACGACGGTTGCGGCCGTCGCCCCTTATTTCGAGAAGTTCACGGCCCGCTGGCCGACGGTGGAGTCGCTTGCCGCTGCGCCAGAGGCAGACGTCATGGCTGCATGGGCAGGGCTGGGATATTACAGCCGTGCGCGCAACCTTGTTGCTTGTGCGAGGGAAGTGGCCGCGCTTGGCG
>JAGREQ010000317.1 GCA_020446465.1 Novosphingobium sp.
AAGTATTACTGGACGAACGCGATCCTAAGCTTCGATACCAATGTGCGCTATGTTGGCCGTCCGGCGGAATATGGCGTCACGATCGGGTACGAATTCTGATCATGCCGAGATAGCGAAAACGAAAGCCCCGGGAGCCACAGCCGCTTCTGGGGCTTTCTTCTGTCTCAGCCCACCATCGTTCGAACCGAATACTGGAAGAGGTATGCGATGCTGATTGTTCTTGGCTTCTACCGCCGCCGCACGGACTTAACCGTTGCACAATATCGTGCGCACTGGCGTGATGTGCATGGACCGCTGATTCGTCGTATTGCGGACGAACACGGGCTGCTGCTGCGTTATCTGCAACATCACCTGACCCCCGATGCCGGCTATCCTGACCAGGCCGGCGTTCATGCAGATGTCACAGGCGGATTTGACGGCTTTTCCGAAGGGTGGTTCGCAGACGAGGCCGCTCGCGATGCGTTCTTCGCGCTGCCAGTTATGCAGACCGAAGTGCTTGAGGACGAACGCAAATTCATTGATGTGAGCGCGACGCGTTGGGTTGTAACCGATAGTCAGCACACAATTATTGAAGGGCCGCCGACACTGGTTGACGGTTACATGCTTGGCCAAAAAGCGCTCACCCTGTGAGATGAAAAAAAGTACAGGATCGGCTCATCCGCGGCGCTGGCTTTTCAACGCTCACAGCGAAGTGATTGCAACAAGGAGCAATTTATGCCGGCCGTATTCAATCACGCCAACATCGTTTCACCAGATCCGGAACGACTGGCTCAGTTCTATTGCACCGTCTTCGACTGTGTTCGGCACGGACCAGAGCGGAACCTGCATGGCGAATGGCTTGAACGGGGTATGGGCCTTGCGGGTGCCCGCGTTCACGGAATTTTTTTGCGTCTGCCGGGTCACGGAGAAAATGGTCCGAGTTTGGAAATCTTCAGTCTCGACGGTGTCAAACTGGCAGACCCGAGGCCCGTCGATAAATCCGGGCTCATGCATCTATGCTTCAATGTTGACGATGCCCACGAGACACTCAGCCGAATCCTCGCCGCAGGTGGGAGCCGCCAAGGTGAGATCGTACGCGCGCCCGTAAAAGGCGTCGGTGCGGCAGACTTTGTTTACGCCCGCGATCCCGACGGCAATATCATCGAGATTTCGGCCTGGATCAGCAAACAGGATTTATCGGCAGCATCGAGACCCTCGGAATGGTCCAACTAATTTCCGCCCGCCTCAAGGCGCGCGCCACCCTGTACTCGATGCCCGAACGCAAAAGAGGAACGATATGGCCAAAATCCCCGATTGGCCGCCGCCAGTGCTGGCGTCTTCGCACAATTGAAGTTCCAGCCAATTGCCAAAGATGCCTGCCATCCTGATCCTTCTCTGGAGTTTGATCTCGTTCTCCCGGAAGGTCCAGGCGATCTGTTCAGACGTTTGTCACTTCCTTGCCAATCAAAGTGCCAGTCGAACTCAAAGCATCTGAAAATCTCACCGAAAACTCAGTTTATCATGCAAATTTTCAGGCTTAGCTAAAAGCCTAGTCCTTACTCATCGATAGAAAACAATACCGACGACTTAATCTGGGAAAACCCGAACCGGATCATCGCCTCTGAAGTCTCTCGATTGGGTTGAGATAAACTCATACAAGTCCAAGAGTGGCGCAGTAGGCTCATAAAATTCCAGCATATGGCCATTTTCTTCAATCGTATCGACTAAAACCCCTTCGATTCCGTTGCCCATTTTAGCGTGAAGCGCAACTTCATTCCCATGGCTGACGAAACCTTCCACGGTTTTCCAGAGGTCGTCGACAATAAACGCAAGATGGTGAAGGCCGTACCGTCCTGAACCGTACGGAAATACGTCATGGAGAAAGGATGACGCCGCATCGTTTTGTTGCATGAATTCAACTTGCAGATCGCCCCATTGGCCAAAAGCACTGGTGATCTTCATCTCGACCTGATTGCCGCGATACTCACAAAAGGGCAGAGATACATTGTCAGCGACATAGAATGGGCCTGACCCGAATTTTCGATTATGCTCGATTGCTGCATATCGCACATTTGGAACAAAGTACGCGATCTGACAGGGCTTAGATGTGAGCAGCATGGCATTTCTCCTGACGGAGTTCGAAACAATTCCAGAAAACGACCTGCACCTTCCTGATAGCTGACAAACCATAGCAGCGGTCAGGGGGCGTGTGCTTGCTCTGGGCTCGAACCAAATCTGAACAATTCGTAGGGCGGCACGACACGGCTCGGCAAGACCCATTTCTTGTCAGGCCGCCGATAGTTCAAATTTAGACTATGCGCAGCCTTACGGATTTCGGCAGATTCCAAAAAAAATTGTCCGCCAATTTGATCCTGGTCAATGCGCCCACCACTTTTACTGACCATTTGGTCAGCTCGCGGAGGGAGTGAAGAGGTGCTGTCAGTCGGATGACAACTCGTATCCACTTGGCCCAACACACCCTATTCGCGCGTGCTATCAGGCTACAAGATTTTGCCACTCTGCCATATGTGGACGGCCCCTTCCCTGCAAGGTGATTGCATGACTGTGGATTGGATCGCTTGCTTCCATATGTCCGGCCTATTTGCGCACTCAATTGAGTGCTGGCCAAGATGGTTTCCGCGACGAAAGTTCCTATCAAGGCAACGACCTTTTTAGGCCATGGCCGAGTGCGGGATGTCTTGCGTCGAGGATCGATCGATCACACCATCTGCAGATTACATTGCAAGGATTGCCATCAGCTCAGCACGATAGCATTTCGAAGCTGCTCATCGTG
>JAGREQ010000318.1 GCA_020446465.1 Novosphingobium sp.
CTTCATGGTGCCGATTTGCGCGGCAAAGGCAGAGCCGGAACGACCCGCGACCATGATCGCCGTCATCAGCACGCCCAGTTCGCGCAGCGTAATCCGCCCCACAAGGTTGACCGTCAGCGTTTCAGCGCCAAACTGTGCCAACTGGACTGACCCTTGCTGGGCGATCACGATACCGATCAGGAAGCTCATCAACCCGATAATCGGCAGCGAATCGACCCCAACCAGTTCCAGTTGTCGCACGACTGCCTTTCCCGGAAGGCGCCGAGGGTGACGGATAAGGCTGCCGACTGCCAGCACGATCTGGCCCAGAAAGCCCAGAACTGCCTTTATCCCGTTCCAGTATTCCCCCATCCGCAAGCCTACGGCGAGAGGAACGCGTTCCCAGAAAGGTTTACGCGGCGGGATTATCGCCGCATTGTTGGCACTGGCCCCCACAGCATCAAGCAGACGCTGCGCGCGATCGCTCGCGCCGACAATCTGCGCGCCGTGGCGTTCTGCAATGCTGCGCGCCAGCCACGCGCCCACGGTGTCAATCTCTGTAACGCCGGACAAATCCACTTCGGCCAGTGCATAGGAAAGGTCGCGCAAATCCTCATCCACCGTGCCGATGGTGGCGACAAGATAGGGACCGGACAGCCGCAAACGCGCCGCCCCGTCCTCTCTCTCCTCAATCTCGTAGTGCGCCCCAATAGTCATCGCAGGGGGGTATGCGCGGAATCCGCCGCGCCGACAAGGTGTTGGAGACAAGTCATTGCGTCAGCGGCAAGCCACTGGCAAAGGCCGCGCTCAAGGAAAAGACTGCAGACATGACCACAAACCAGCTCGACACGACATTCGATCCCGCCGCGATTGAGGCAAAATGGTATTCCCATTGGGAAGGCAACGGCCTGTTCCGGCCCGAACGACCGGACGCGACGCCGTTCACCATCGTCAATCCGCCGCCCAATGTCACTGGCAGCCTTCATATCGGGCACGCGCTCGATAACACCCTGCAGGATATCGTCATCCGGTACGAACGCCTGCGCGGCAAGGATGCGCTGTGGGTTGTCGGGACCGACCATGCCGGCATTGCGACGCAGATGGTGGTCGAACGCCAGATGGAAGCGGCAGGCGACAAGCGCAGCAACTACACCCGCGAACAGTTCGTGGACAAAGTCTGGGACTGGAAACACGAAAGCGGCGGACAGATCACCCGCCAGTTGCGCCGGCTGGGCTGTTCGATGGACTGGAGCCGCGAACAGTTCACCATGGACCCGCATTTTACCAAGGCGGTCGTGAAAGTCTTTGTGGACCTTTACAACAAGGGACTGATCTATCGCGACAAACGGCTGGTCAACTGGGACCCGAAGCTGAAAACCGCGATTTCCGACCTCGAAGTGGAAACGCGCGAGGTCAAGGGCGGCTTCTGGCATTTCAAATACCCACTGGCCGATGGCGTAATGCTCGACAACGGCCAGGACTATATCGAGGTCGCCACGACCCGGCCCGAAACGATGCTGGCCGATATGGCCGTGGCAGTTCACCCGGACGACCCGCGCTATCAATCGGTCATCGGCAAGGATATTCTCCAACCCATCACCGGACGCCGTTTCAAGGTGGTGGCCGATGAACACGCCGACCCGGAACTCGGCAGCGGTGCAGTGAAGATCACGCCCGGACACGATTTCAACGACTTTGAAGTGGGCAAGCGCGCAGGGATTGCCCCTGCGGACATGCTCAACATGTTCGATGCCGAAGCCAACGTCGTGCAAACCGCCGATGGCCTGATCCCCGATCGCTATATCGGCATGGAACGCTTTGCCGCGCGCGATGCCGTGGTGGCCGAGTTGAAAGAACAGGGCTTCCTTATCCCCCATGTCACCAAGGACAAGGACGGGGAGGACATCGCACTCGACGCCGAACCGCGCACAATCCAGACCCCGTTTGGCGATCGTGGCGGGGTGGTGATCGAACCATGGTTGACCGACCAGTGGTATGTAAATGCCGAGGAACTGGCCAAGGCCCCGATCGAGGCAGTGAAGAGCGGCGCGGTCGAGATCGTGCCAAAGACATGGGAAAAAACCTTCTTCAACTGGATGGAAAACATCCAGCCGTGGTGCGTTTCCCGCCAGCTATGGTGGGGCCACCGGATTCCGGCGTGGTATGCAGACAATGGCGAGGTGTTCGTTGCAGCCACCGAAGAAGAAGCACGAAACCTGGCAGGCGAAGGCGTCACGCTGACCCGCGACCCGGACGTCCTCGATACCTGGTTCTCGTCCGCCCTGTGGCCTTTCGCTACGCTCGGCTGGCCGGATGAAAGCGCGCCGCTTTTGAACAAGCACTATCCCAACGATCTGCTCGTTTCGGGGTTCGACATCCTGTTCTTCTGGGATGCGCGCATGATGATGATGGGGCAGGCCATGACGGGCCAGAACCCGTGGCCGCGGCTTTATCTGCACGGCCTTGTCCGCGCTGCCGACGGCGCAAAAATGTCCAAGTCCAAGGGCAATGTCGTCGATCCGCTGGGGCTGATCGACAAATATGGCGCCGATGCGCTGCGCTTCTTCATGGCGGCAATGGAAAGCCAGGGCCGCGACGTGAAGATGGATGAACGGCGGGTGGAAGGCTATCGCAACTTTGCCACCAAGTTGTGGAATGCGACCCGTTTCTGCCAGTCCAACGGAATTACAGCATCAACCAGTATCGCCGCGCCACAATCAAAGCTGGCAGTCAACACGTGGATCATTGGCGAAGTGGCACAATGCCTTGCCGAACTGGACAAG
>JAGREQ010000031.1 GCA_020446465.1 Novosphingobium sp.
CAGTTCCGCCCCACCGCCTGTCAGCACCACTTGTTGCCCACGCTGGCCGGTAAAGCCCATATCGCGAAGGGCACTGCCCACATCGCGCATCAGCCGGTCGATCTCCCCGGTGATGACCGAAACCAGTTCAGCGCGCGGAATCCGGTTGCGATCATCGGCATGGCGGGCAATCGGGCCGCTAGCATCGTCACCACCTGGCCCCGATACCGGAATCATCTCGCGATGGTCTGTCGGGCTGGCAATGGCAGAGCCGGAAACGCATTTCAGCCGCTCGGCCTGAAAGCGGCGGATACCGAAATAGGATGCAATCGCGTCCGTTATATCGGCAGAACCCATGGGGATTGCAGCCATACCGAGCAACATGCCGCCAGCATGGACGGATACATTTGTAACTTGCCCGCCAATCTCGATCAGCGCCACACCCAGTTCGCGCTCCTCCGGCGAAAGGCAGGCATAAGCAGTGGCGACGGGCGCTGCGACAACCGCCTGGACATCGACGTGCGCGTTCTGCACGGTTTCGGTAATGTTCCGCACCGGCGCGCCTTCTGCCAGCATGACGTGGACATCTACGCCCAGCCGTTCTGCATGAAGCCCGCGCGGGTTGGGCACGCCATGCGCGCCATCCAGCGTGTAGTGCGCTGGTTGTGCATGAAGCACCATGCGCCCGTCAGGCTCTATCGAATCGCGCGCCGCGACCAGCAGGTGTTCCACATCGCCATCGTCAATCCGGCGCCCGCCAATGTCGATTTCCACGTTGGCCACCCGGCTGGCAAGGCCAGCGCCCGAACAGCCGATCCACACGTTCTGCACGCTCATCCCCGCGATTTTTTCAGCGCGCTCCAGCGCATCGCGCACGGCATGGGTGGCAACGTCCATGTCCGTCACATACCCGCGCTTGATCCCTTCGGCAGCGCGGTGACCGGACCCCAGCACCATCATTTCACCTGTGTCGGAAAGCCCCGCCACCATGGCCGAAATGCGGAACGAGCCGATATTGACCGCGCCGAACAGGCGGGAAATTCGTGGATGCGTCGCCATCAGTTCGCTCCCTGCCCTGCACTGGTGGACATCTGTTCACGCTCGGCCCTGCCGGGAATCCGCATGTAAATGCGATCCGGCGCACGCATGTCGAATGCAACCACTTCCCCACCCAGCAGGCGGTTCATGCCATCAAGCCGCGCAAAGGAAATCAGCGCGGCGGAAGATTTCTCATCGCCTTGCGGCAAGGCCAGCACTTGCCCGGTCTTGAATGTGAGATTCCAGCGCCTGTTGCCGACCCACTGCGCTTCACGCACTTGAGGTTGCAAGGCAGGGGCTGCTTCCAGCAGACGGGTCAACGCGGCCACTTGCTTTGCCGCGCCGGGGCCGGAAATAACGAGTTGCCCCTTGGCATTGGCGGCCGAAATCGGTTCCAGTTCGTGCCCGCTCGCATCAATAACCATCAGCCTGTTGGGTTTGCGCAGGACTGCGTGCGGAACGCGTTCCACAATATCGACCACCAGCGTATCAGGCAGTTGGCGCGAAACGCGCGCATCTTCGACCCACGGCAAGTCAAGCAGACTCGCACGCAGACCTTCCAGATCGACCAGCGGCATGGCCCTGTCACGCTGCGCCAGAGCGCGCTCATAAACGCGCAGTTCGTTCATGCGTTCAACCCCGCGCACTTCCACGCGGCGCACTTCAAACCCTGCCTCACCCGCAAGCACGGCAATCTGGGCATTAGCCATCGCCGGAAGCCCCGCAAGGCTCGCCACGAACCATGCAAGCGCCACGGCGCCACCCAGAATTACAGCCAGAAACCCGCGATGGAGCTGTTCTTCGGTAAACGGCAAAAAGCGCATCAAGGCGTCAATGACAGAACCTGTCTGCCTGCGCGCCTTGTCAACCTTGCGGGCTGCCCCGCGTGCTGCTGCGGCCCGGCGAACGCCCTTGCCGCCGCGCCGGATGGTCTGACTCATGGTGTCCCCTTCACCGCCTGCCTGTTTGCCCCGAACCGTGCCAAAGCCTCAGCCACAATCGCTTCCACCAGATCCGCATAGTCCATACCGCAAGCCTTCGCCTGTTCCGGCACCAGACTGAGCGGGGTCATCCCCGGCTGCGTGTTCGTTTCCAGAAGGAACAGCCCGGCAACGCCTTTTTCGTCGTCCCAGCGAAAATCCGACCGGCTCGCCCCCTTGCACCCCAGCAACTGATGCGCGCGCAGTGCAAAATCCTTGCAGGCCGTTGCGATTTCAGCCGGAATGTCAGCCGGACAGACGTGTTCAGTCATGCCATCGGTATATTTGGCGTCAAAATCGTAAAAGCCTGATTTGGGCACGAGTTCAGTCACCGTCAGCGCGCGCGCGCCATCCGGGCCGTCGATCACTGCCGTCGTCAGTTCCCGCCCGCGAATGTATGGTTCGGCCAGAAGGTGCTCGAACTCCTGCCACGGCCCCTTGGCATCGCGACCAATCGGATTGCCATAGTTGCCATCGGCAGTGACAATGGCGACCCCGACGGATGATCCTTCGTTGACGGGTTTCAACACATATGGGCGCGGCATCGGGTCAGCTTCGTAAAGGCTCTCGCTCGCCACGACACGCCCTGCCGGCATTGGTATTCCGTGCGGCACAAGCGCCTGCTTGGTCAGTTCCTTGTCAATGGCGATGACGGAAGTCGCAAGGCCGGAATGGGTATATGGCACCCCCATCAGGTCCAGCATCCCCTGCACGGAACCATCTTCACCCGGCACACCGTGCAGGGCGTTGAACACCACATCGGGTGCAGCCTCTGTAATGCGCGCCGCGACAGAACGGTCCATGTCGATACGTGTCACCCGATAACCCCGGCTTTCCAGCGCGCTCGCCACGCCTTCCCCGCTCATCAGCGAAACCGGGCGTTCGTTGGACCAGCCGCCCATCAGGACAGCGACATGCGGTTTGCCAGCCGCGCTCATGCCCGTTGCTCCTTCATGGCCGACCTACCCGCTGGATTTCCCATTCAAGATCCACGCCCTGACTCAGGCTGACACGGCGGCGGACTTCCTCGCCCAGGCCTTCGATGTCTGCGGCAGTCGCCGCGCCGGTATTGATAAGAAAATTGGTGTGCTTTTCGCTCACTTGTGCGGCCCCCATGGTCAGCCCCCGACACCCGGCGGCATCGACCAGCCGCCACGCCTTGTCACCGTCAGGGTTCTTGAAAGTGGAGCCACCCGTCTTGGTGCGCAATGGCTGGCTTTCTTCGCGCGCCCTGGCGATCCGGTCCATCTCCGCGCCGATAGCGACAGGGTCGCCCGGCGTGCCACGCAGCCGCGCGGAAATGACGATGGCCCCTTCGGGCAAGGCGGAATGGCGATAGCTGTAGCCAAGGTCATTTACCGGCAAGGTAATCAACGCACCATCGGGCATTACCACCTGACAATCGACGAGAATATCAGCGACTTCGCGTCCATAGGCACCCCCGTTCATGCGAACGAAACCGCCAACGGTGCCCGGAATGCCGCGCAAAAACTCCAGCCCCGCAATGCCGTTATCGCGCGCCGTGGAAGAAACGAGGATTCCGCTCGCCCCTGCCCCGCAGGTTAGCGTGCAATCCGCGTCCGCTTCGACCCTGGCAAAAGCCTTGCCCAGCCGCACCACCACGCCCGGCACGCCGCCATCGCGCACAATAAGGTTGGAACCCAGCCCCAGCGCCATAATCGGCACGCGCCCATCCAGATAACCAAGGAAGGCGCACAGATCGTCAACATCGGCAGGCTCGAACAGCCAGTCCGCCGCGCCACCGGCCTTGAACCATACCAGCGGCGCGAGAGGCGCCTCCGCAGTCAGTTTGCCGCGCACCATTTCTGGCCGGATGTCCGGTGCAGCCCCTGCGGGCAGATCCAGCATGGAACTGTCTGCCTGCCACGCCGTCATGCCGCCAGCCCCAACTTGCCCGCCACGGCATTGGCAAGGCCTGCTGCCCATTTGGTAATGTCGCCTGCACCAAGGCAAACCACAATATCGCCTGCCGCAAGATCGCTCGCCAGTTCGTCGGCCAGATGGTCCGGCCCGGAAATGGTAAAGGCACTGCGATGCCCGCGCGCTTTCATCCCCGCCACCAGCGCATCGCTATCGACACCTTCGATCGGGCTTTCGCCAGCCGGATAGACGGGCGCAGCCAGCACCATGTCGGCATCGTTGAAAGCGGTCTGGAAATCATCCATCAGATCGCGCAGGCGGGTGAAACGATGCGGCTGGACAACCGCGATAACCCGGCCCGGCTCTCGCCCGGCTTGCGCGGATTCACGCGCAGCGGCCAGCACGGCCCTTATTTCCACCGGGTGATGGGCATAATCGTCGATGATCGTCGCCCCGGCGACTTGCCCCACTTTGGTAAAGCGGCGACGCACACCGCCAAAACGGCCAAAGCCGCTGCGGATCACATCGTCACTGCACCCCATTTCCACCGCCACGGCAATGGCTGCCAGCGCGTTCTGGACATTGTGCCGCCCCGGCATCGGCAGTTCTATGCCTTCTATCCTGCGTTCATCGCCGTCACGATCGCGCACCGACACATCAAAGCGATTGCCGCCGGGGTAGGGTTCGACATTTTCACCCCGCACATCGGCCTGCAAGGAAAAGCCGTATGTCACAACGCGCCTGTCGCGCACGCGGCCCACCACGGCCTGCACTTCGGGATGATCGATGCACAAAATGGCCGCGCCATAGAAAGGCACGTTCTCGATAAACTCGACGAATGCCTTCTTGACCGCTTCAAAATCGCCATAATGGTCAAGGTGTTCCGGGTCGATATTGGTGACAACGGCAATCGTGCCATCAAGCCGCAGAAAGCTGCCATCGCTTTCGTCCGCTTCGACGACCATCCAGTCGCTATCGCCCAGCCGGGCGTTGGACCCGTAGCTTTCAATGATCCCGCCATTGATGACCGTGGGGTCTATGCCGCCTTCATCCAGCAGAGTAGCAACCATGCTGGTCGTCGTCGTCTTGCCATGCGTGCCAGCCACGGCGACGGTGTTTTTGAGCCGCATCAGTTCGGCCAGCATTTCCGCCCGGCGGACAACGGGAATGCGGTGTTCCAGCGCGGCGGCAACTTCGGGGTTGGTGCGGCGCACAGCGGTGGAGGTTACGACAACGGCCACGCCTTCCACGTTTTCGGCGGCATGGCCGATAGTCACTTTCATGCCGCGGGAACGAAGCCGCTCAACCGAAGGGCCTTCTGCAATGTCGGAGCCTTGCACCGTATAGCCAAGGTTGTGCATGACTTCGGCAATACCCGACATGCCGATCCCGCCAATGCCGACAAAGTGGATGGTGCCGATGTCCGTTCCAACGCCCTTCATCAACTGCGCCCCCCGACACGACGCGGCATGGTATCCAGCGCCAACGCCTCACGCGTGCTGGCGCTCGCCTCGCCGCTCATGCGGATAACGTCCATCAGCGGCGCTCCGCCAAAACTTTCGACAAGATCGGCCAGGTCTTCTGCCGCCCTTGGCCGCCCGCAATTCCACGCCGCGTGGGCCGCATTGGCGAGCGATCCGGGTGCCTGCGCCATGGCCTGAATCTGCTTGGCCAGTTCCTTGGCCGTAAAACGCTCCTGCCGGATAGCCCGCGCGCCGCCACTCGCCGCCATTTCGCGCGCATTGGCCGCCTGATGATCGTCCGTCGCAATCGGCAGGGGGATCAGGATGGCTGGCCGGCCAACTGCCGTCAGTTCGGCAATGGTGGACGCACCGGCGCGACCGATAAACAAGTGGGCATCAGCAAGGCGTGGGGCCATATCTTCAAAATAAGTGCCCAGTTCCGCCGGAATATCATGCCCGGCATAGCGCGCGCGCACAGCATCTATATCCTCTGGCCGGCACTGTTGGGTTACTTGCAACCGTGCGCGCAGGGCCGGTTGCAACATGGCCAGCCCATCGGGCACCACTTCCGACAGAACCCGCGCGCCCTGACTGCCGCCTGTGACCAGCACCCGCAACAGGCCATCTTCGCTAAATGCCGGATAGGGTCGATCACGCAAACCGAGCACTTCGGGGCGGACCGGATTGCCGACAAGGTGGGTCTTTGTCAGATACTTCGCATCCAGCCGCTGCACATCCGGGTAAGCTGTCGCAATGGCATCAACCCGACGCGCAAGCAGGCGGTTGACCCGGCCTAGCACGGCATTCTGTTCATGAATGACACTGGGGATACGGGCAGACGTTGCAGCCAGCAGCGCGGGCAAAGCCGGATAGCCGCCGAAACCGACAACCGCGCTTGGTTCAAAACTTTCAAACAGGCGCAAGGCCATGCCCCGCCCTTCCAGAATGGCGCGTGTACCCTTGATCCAGCTTAGGGGATTCTTGCCGATCCGGCCCGCAGGCAGAACATGCGCGGTCAACCCATCGGGCTTGCCGGGGATGGCCGCCCCACGCTCATCCGTCACCAGGGCAACATGGTGCCCGCGCTTCATCAATTCCTGTGCAAGGGCAAAGGCGGGAATCAGGTGCCCACCCGTGCCGCCTGCGGCAAGGACATAGTGGCGGCTAACCGCAGTCATTTTTCGTCTCCGCTGAAAGACAATGCCTCACGCCAGGCAAATTTCTCGCGCGGAAGATAAGGGTTGCGGCGCGTTATGGCCAGCAGGAACCCCACAGTCAGACACATCGCGACAGTGGATGACCCGCCATAGCTGATCAGCGGCAACGTCATGCCCTTGGACGGGAAGAGCTGCAGGTTGACAAGGATATTGATGAAGGCTTGCCCGCCAACCTGGGCGACCAGCCCGGCAGAAGCCAGCATGGCAAAAAGGTTTTCTTCCCCGACCGTGCGCACCAGCACCCGCACCACAACCGCAAGGTAAAGCACAATCACGATCATGCAGGCCAAAAGCCCGAACTCTTCACCGATGACCGAGAAGATATAGTCGGTGTGCGCTTCGGGCAGGGACAGCTTGCGAATGCCGAGCCACAATCCGCTGCCTGTCCAGCCCCCGGCCACAAGCGTGCGATTGGCAAGGTCCACCTGATCAAACGCCGTGCCACCGCCAAGAAATGCGTCAATCCTGTGGCGGGCGTTATCATAGAGGAAATAGGTCACGGTCAGAATGCCAAGGCCAATACCGCCCATCGCCAGAACGCGCTGCATCGGCAGGCCCGACAGGAACACCAGCAGGAACCACACCCCCGCAAACAGGATCGTATCGCCAAGGTTTGGCTGCACCATCAGCAATGCCGCAACCACAGCGAACAGGACCGAGCTGATCGCGATGACCGGCAGGTTCGGATCGCGCAGACGCCATGACAGCACCCACGCCAGAACGATGGCGAACGCGGGCTTCAGAAACTCCGACGGCTGAAACGCCATACCCAGATTAAGCCAGCGCCGGGCGCCGTTAACTTCTGTTCCGATCAACGGCACCAGTGTCAGCGCGACCAGCATCGCGGCCCCCAGCAAGATCGCCAACCGCCGGGCCATCTCACGAGGCAGCATGGATGCGCCCAGCATCACGACGATACCCACAACCTGCCAGCGCAAATTGAGGTAATAGAAATAGAGGTCGGGCAGTTGCGTCGTCGCGGTTGAAAGCCTGCGCGCGCTCGCCGGAGAGGCCGCCGCAACAGCCGCCAGGCCAAAACCCATCAGAACGAAAATCAACACCAGAAGCGTGCGATCAATCTCGTTCCACCAGATCCTGAGGTCCGTCCCCAGCTTGCGCCCGCCGCCGCGTTTGTGCCGCGTGGGCACGGCATGGCCGGAGCCGGGGATATAAGGGCGCGTCGTTGTCATGCGGCTGACTTCCCTTGCAGATCAGCCCTATCCGGGCAAAGGCCGGTCATCGCGCCGATCAGTTGGCGGAAGGTGTCGCCGCGCGTTTCATAGTCACGAAACTGGTCAAAACTCGCGCACGCTGGCGAAAACAGAACCACATCTCCCGGTTCTGCTGCCTCGACCGCTTGTCGCACGGCCTCCACCATCAGTTCACTGCGATGGAGCGTTGGCACGCGCCCTTCCAGCAAGTCGGCAAAAAGCGGGCCTGCCTCCCCAATGGTATAGGCCGCCTTGATATTGCCCAGATAATCCATGCAATCGCCAAGGTCTTCCCCCTTGGGCAAGCCGCCAGCAATCCAGTGGATGCGCGGGCCGGGCGCGGGCGGGAAAGCGGCAAGAGCCGGCGCGGTGGATTCAGGGTTCGTCGCCTTGCTATCGTTGATGTAAAGCACACCGCGCGCCTCGCCCAGCCGTTCCATCCGGTGCGGCAGGCCGCGAAAACTTTCCATCGCTGGCTGCCACTGGTCTGGCGTAACGCCCAGCGCCTCAACCAGCGCAACAGCCATGGCCGCGTTCTGCAAATTGTGCGGACCTTGCAAGGAAGGCCATGCTGCCTGCATCGGGCTGAGTGCATCAAGATCAAGGCACACTGCGCGCTCTGCCCCGCGCCGCGCGCGTTCACGATCGGCAATTTCGCAAGTCGGCCCGTCCGCGCATCCGAAGGCGGCAAAACGCCCCGCCCCCTGCATGGCAAATAGGCGGGCCTTCGATGCTGTATAAGCCGCAAAGCCGTCATAACGATCGAGGTGGTCGGGGGTGATGTTGGTCAACCCGGCAACGTCGCAATCGAGCGTGTGGGTGAGATCAATCTGGTAGCTGGACAGTTCCAGCACATAGATGCCGCCGGCGGGCAGCGGTGCCTGCGCGAAGATCGGCAACCCGATATTGCCCCCCATCCGCACGGGTATCTCCGCACAGCGCAGGATATGGTGGACAAGCGCGGTGGTGGTGGATTTGCCGTTGGTGCCCGTAATCCCGACCACGCGGCTTTCCGGCAAGTCCGTTCGGGCCTGCGAAAACAGTTCTATATCACCGATGATCGGCACGCCCGCATTCCGCGCCACCTGGACGATGGGATGCGTATTGAGCGGGACGCCCGGAGAAACAACCACGCCATCAAACCCGGCAAGATCAGTTGTCAGCGGATCGGCAATCGTCGCGCGACCTTCCAGCACAGCGCGCGGTTCTTCCTGCCTGTCCCATGCGGTAACATGCGCGCCACTGGCGAGCAGGCTTTCGGCCACCGCCATTCCGGAGCGGGCCAGCCCCAGCACGGCATATTTCTTGCCGGCAAAGGCGGCCGAGGTAATCACCTGAGCTTCAACGTTGCAAGCCCCATCAGGGCGAGGATGATCGAGACGATCCAGAAGCGGATGACAACTGTCGATTCCGCCCAGCCAAGCTGTTCGAAATGGTGATGGATCGGCGCCATGCGAAACACGCGCTTGCCAGTCCGTTTGAAGAAAAAGACCTGAATGATGACCGATGCCGCTTCCAGCACGAACAACCCGCCAACAATGGCCAGCACCACTTCGTGATGGGCGGCAACTGCTATCGCGCCCAGCGCCCCGCCAAGGGCAAGGCTGCCGGTGTCACCCATGAACACCGCAGCAGGCGGCGCATTGAACCACAGGAAAGCAAGGCCCGCCCCCATTATCGCGGCACAGAATATCGCCAGTTCACCCGCGCCCGGCACATAGGGAATGCCAAGATAGGCTGAATAGTCCGTGCGCCCGACGAGATAGCAGATGATCGCAAACGTGCCTGCCGCGATAATGACGGGCATCGTCGCCAGACCATCCAGCCCGTCAGTCAGATTGACGGCATTGCCAGCCCCCACGATAACGAAAGCGGCAAAGACGTAGTAGAACGGCCCCAGCGGGATCACGCGGCCCGAAAAGAACGGCACATAAAGGTCCGTACTGATCTGGCTGACGATCATCCAGCTTGCCACACCCGCCACGGCAAATTCCGCCAGCAGGCGCACCCTGCCCGGAACGCCTTTGTGGCTGGACTTGGAAACCTTGTCGTAATCGTCAAGGAAGCCGATGAGACCAAAGCCGATGGTCACCGCCAGACAGGCCCAGATAAAGGGGTTGGACAAATCCATCCACAGCAGCATCGCAATCACCAGCGATGTCAGGATCATCAAGCCACCCATTGTCGGCGTACCACGCTTTGCAAGGTGGGTCTTGGGGCCATCCTCACGGATCGGCTGGCCTTTCCCCTGCCGCACCCGCAGCATGTTGATGAAGCGCGGGCCGATCACCAGCCCGATCAGCAGCGCCGTCATCAGTGTCGCCCCGGCGCGGAACGTCTGATAGCGCACAAGATTGGCCAGTCCTTCAAACTCCACCCATTGTGCGATCAGATAGAGCATTAGCGACCCTCAGCGGAAAAATGCGCGACCAGCCGTGCAAGGCCGACCGAGTTTGAACCCTTGACGAGCACGACATCGCCGCCTTTCAGCCCGAAGGCGCTAAGAGCAGAAATAGCCTCGTCCGTATTGGCGCAATGGGCAAAGGAATGCCCCTTGCCAAGCGTGCCATCGGCATATTTCCCCAGTTCCCCGGCGAGCGGCAGCATCTCGTCGCCCACAAGCACGGCATAATCGGCTTTTGCCGCAGCCAAAGGCCCAGCCAGTTGGGCGTGGAATGCTGCACCGAAATCGCCCAGTTCCTTCATCGCACCCAATACCGCAATGCGCCGTGTGGCAGGGCTGTTGCCCAGTTGCGCCAGCGTAGCGCGCATGGACGCAGGATTGGCATTATAGCTTTCGTCGATCAAAGTGGCCGTGCCGCCATCTGGAGTTGCAACATCAATCCGCGCACCACGCCCGGCCAGCCCTTCCATTTCGGCAAGCGCAAGGCCAGCGGCGCCAAGGTCAGCTTTCGCGGCCCGCACTGCCGCCATGACTGCCAGCGAATTGGCGACCCAGTGCCCCCCTGCTGCTGCAACGGTGTAGCACACCCGGCAATCACCCATATCGGCAGTCACCAGCGATCCGCCCGAACTTGCTGCAACGCTGTCCAGCAGGCGCACATCGGCATGGTCTGCCGTCCCGAACGAGATCACTTTGGCCCCATGTTTCAGCGCCGCATCGCGCAACCGCGCAAAATGGGGGCTATCGGCGGGAATGATTGCCGTGCCACCCGGCACCAGCCCTTCAAAAATCTCGGCCTTGGCATCCGCAATCGCTTCCTCGCTGCCCAGCATTTCGATGTGAGCGGGGGCAATTGTCGTGATGATGGCGATGTGCGGGCGCACTTGCGCGGTCAGCGCAGAAATCTCGCCAGCGTGGTTCATGCCCATTTCAAACACGCCAAACCGGCTGGAACCGGGCATACGCGACAGGCTGAGCGGAACCCCGACATGGTTGTTGTAGCTTTTGACCGATCGGTGCGCCCGCCCACGGCTTGACCGGTCAAGCGCGGCAAAGAGCGCCTCTTTCACGCCCGTCTTGCCGACAGAGCCGGTTACGCCGATCACGACCGCGTCACAACGCGCGCGCGCGGCCGCCGCCAGGGCTTTCAGCGCAGCAGTGGTATCGGCAACCAGAACATGCGGACGATCAATCGGGCGATCGACAACCGCAGCAGCCGCGCCATTGGCAAAGGCAGCGTCGATGAACTTGTGCCCGTCCATCGCTTCACCCTTGAGCGCGAAAAACAGGTCGCCTTCGCACACATCGCGCGAATCGATTTCCACGCCGGAACACTGGAAAGCCGTGCTGGCAATGCCGCCCGTCGCCGCAGCGATATCCGCACTGTCCCACAAGGCAAGCGGGTGCGCGTCACTGCGCCGGTCAGGCCAATCCAGAAGTGCGGGGTGTGCAGTCATTCAAGCCTCTCCTGAAGGAGCGCCAGCGCACTCCCTTGCAACGGTAACGTCGTTGAACGGCAGAACGCGCGCTTCTGCGCCCCGACCGATAATCTGGCCTTCCTCATGCCCTTTGCCGGCAATCAGCACGATGTCGCCTTCGCCTCCCGCCGCGATGGCCAGGGCAATGGCTTCACGACGGTCTGCCACTTCGCGGCAGTTCGCATGGACACTGCGCGCACCATCCAGCACTGCGGCCCGGATCAAGCCAGGATCTTCCCCGCGCGGATTATCGTCGGTGACGATGACCAGTTCCGCCCCCCGCGCCGCGGCAGCGCCCATCGGCCCGCGTTTGCCCGTATCCCGATCTCCGCCAGCGCCAACCACCGCGATGATCTTTCCTTTGGCATGAGGACGAAGCGCAGCAAGGGCTGCGTCCAGAGCATCGGGTGTATGCGCGTAATCGACATAAACCGGCGCGCCGCTGCGCGTAATCGCCGCGCGTTCCAGACGCCCCTGCACAGGCTGCAAGCGTGAAAGCGCATCGAAGGTGCCCCGCGGGTCGCCGCCTGTTGCCAGCACCAGACCTACAGCGACCAACGCATTGGCAACCTGATAGGCCCCGATCAGCGGCAGCGCCACCTTTACACGTTCCCCCTGCCAGCCCAGTTCCAGATCCTGCCCCAGACGCGAAATGTTGTGAGCGAGCAGGCGGACCCCCCATTGGTCATCCAACGCCTGCTCGCCCACAGTGAACATGCGCAGGCCCCCGCCGCGAACATGCTCACAAACCCTGTGCGATGCCGGGTCGTCCATCCAGACAACGCCCGCGCCATCGCGCGCAATCACTTCATCAAACAG
>JAGREQ010000319.1 GCA_020446465.1 Novosphingobium sp.
TGACTGGATCGCGCCCAGCGCCACGGGCTCTGTCACCACGGCAACCAGCAATGCGCCCTTTGCGTGCGCAGCCTCTGCCACTTCGGCAAGGTCGGGGATACGGCCCAGGATATCCGGATACTGGACGACAACGCAGCTCGTTTCGTCGTCGATGCGGCTGATAAGGCCCGCGTTGTCCGGCTCTGGCTGGATACTGGGGCGCGCATCAGCGATCACGTCGCCTGTAAAGCGGGCCATTGTCTTGACAACTTCGCTGTAATGCGGGTGGAGCGCGCCTGACAGCACTGCGCGTTTGCGGCGAGTGACGCGCCCGGCCATCGCCACCGCTTCCCAGCAGGCGGTGGAGCCATCATACATCGAGGCATTGGCCACCGCGCAGCCGAACAGCCGCGCAACTTGCGTCTGGAACTCGAACAGCATCTGCAAGGTGCCTTGCGCGATTTCCGGCTGGTAGGGGGTATAGGCTGTCAGGAACTCGCCACGCTGGATCAGGTGATCGACAGAGGCTGGGATGTGGTGGTGGTAAGCGCCTGCCCCAAGAAAGGATGGCACCGCGCCAGAGGAAATGTTGCGTGCGGCAAGGTGTCGCATGTGCCGTTCAACCGCCATTTCGCTGGCATGGACTGGCAGGCCTTCGATGGGGTGATCAAGCAGCGCATCGGCAGGCACATCGCTGAACAGCGCTGTAATGTCCGGCGCGCCAATGGTGCCGAGCATGGCGGCCCGGTCAGCATCAGTCAGAGGAAGGTAACGCATGGCAGGTTCCTTGTTGGCCGCGAGTTACTGCGCGTCCACCAGTGCGCGGTAAGCGGCTTCGTCCATCAGGCTTTCCAGTTCGCCCGCATCGGCAATGGTCATTTTGAAGAACCAGCCGTCGCTTTCCGCAGCGCTGTTCGCCAGGGCCGGGTCTTCTTCCAGCGCGCTGTTTGCGGCTGTTACCGTGCCCGACAGTGGGGCAAGAATATCGGACGCGGCCTTGACTGATTCGACCACGGCGCATTCCTTGCCCTTGGTGAGCGTCGCGCCTTCGGCTGGCAGTTCGACAAAGACGATGTCGCCCAGTTGGTCCTGTGCGAAATCGGTAATGCCGACTGTGGCGGTGTCGCCATCGACTTCGATCCAGTCATGTTCATCTGTGTAGTAACGGGTCATTTTGCTGCTCCTCAGCGGCAATAGCGGTGGGGGACAAAAGGCATGGGAGTGACGCGGGCAGACAGTCGCTTGCCCCGCACCTCGATTTCAAGCGCGGTATCGGGTGCAGATTGCGCTGCTGCGACATAAGCCATGGCAATCGGATGGCCGAGCGTGGGCGAAAACCCGCCAGACGTGACAGTGCCGACCAGCGCATCACCGGCAAAGACTTCGGCCCCTTCGCGCGCCGGTAGCCGCCCGTCCAGGGAAAGACCCACACGGCGAGTCGCTGGCCCGTCAGTCAGGAGCGCGGAAATCCGCGCATGGCCGGGAAAACCGCCTTCGGCCCGGCGGCGTTTCGACAAGGCAAAGGCAAGGCCCGCCGACACAGGATCGGTTTGGGGCGTCAGGTCATGGCCGTAAAGCGGCAGTCCCGCTTCCAGCCGGAGCGAATCCCGCGCGCCAAGGCCAGCCGGTTTTACGCGTTCGTCAGCCAGCAGCGCATCGGCAAAGGCTGCGGCTGCTTCTGCCGGCAGCGAAATCTCGAACCCGTCTTCGCCCGTATAGCCGGAGCGGGACAACATGATATCGTGGCCTTGCCATGTCGCTTGTGCTGCCTGCATGAACGTCAGGCCTTGCGCCACGCCGGGGATGACCGTTTCCAGCGCTGCTGCGGCCTCTGGTCCTTGCAAGGCCAGCAGGGCATGTTCGCCAAGATGGTTTAGCGTGATGTCGTCGGGCAGATATTCGCGCAAGTGGCCGATATCGTCCCACTTCATCGCGCCGTTGACGACGAGGTAGAACCCCTCTGCCGTGCGCGTCACCATCAGGTCATCCAGAATGCCGCCATTATCATCGAGCAGCAGGGAATAGCGCACGCGGTTTTCGGCCAGGTCCACAAGGCTGGCAGGCATAAGAGCCTCCAGAGCTGCGGTCATGCCATCGCCCGAAATGACAAGCTGGCCCATGTGGCTGACATCGAACAGCGAAGCATGGCTGCGCGTCCATTCATGCTCGGCAACAATGCCCTGATACTGCACAGGCATTTCATAGCCTGCAAAGGGCACCATTCGTCCGCCACGGGCGCGATGCCAGGCATCCAGCGGAAGTGCTTCCAGCACGTCGTCTTCGATGATTTCGTCACTCATAAAATAGTCCCCGACACGGCGCGCACGCCTGCAATGCAGGCCATGCCGCCACGCCCCCTCTGTCGGGAAACCTGAGAGTTTGACCGCAGCCTGCCGGATATTCCGGCAATGGGCGGCTTACCCCTTCGGTGGGAGGTATCGGCAGGGCCGACCCGTCCGCTTTCCAGAGTGCCAATCAACACGACGCGGTCCTTTCGCCTGAGAGTTTCCGGGGCGGTTGCTCCTTCGGCGACCGATCCTGCCGGGGGCAGGGCCGATTCTCTCCCACATCGTGCCCGGAATCGGGTGATTCCGGCAAGGCAGTATGTAGATTCCCGATAGGCTGCGCGCAGTCAATCGCTGATGGCACTGCGACGCAGCCACATCGGGGGATAAATCAGTCGTAGGGTCCTGACCCTAATCAGTAACGGTAATGTTCCGGTTTGAACGGGCCTTCCACCGGCACACCGATATAGGCGGCCTGCTTTTCGCTCAGCGTCGTA
>JAGREQ010000320.1 GCA_020446465.1 Novosphingobium sp.
CGTAATGCTCCTTCACGACCCGGCGTGCGGTCGATTTCAAGCCATCCTCGTAGGCGACGACGGCCCGTTCTCGCGCCTTTTCCCAAGCACGGCGCTGGCTGGCTCGATCTACCGGCAGTAGGCCGTCGGACCACAAAGCATCCTCAATGGCTTTGAGTGCATCGGGGTAGTCAACACCCGCTTCGCTAAGCGAAAATGAGTAATCGGCAATCCGCTGCAATCGGCCTGGGCGGGCATCGTAGGCGGCCTTACGAAGCGCACCGAGAGTAGTAACAGCATTCATCGGAGAGAGCTTTCAAGGTTGGCGGCTGCACGCCGCGGGATTGATGTGTCACGGTTTTTCTCCCATTTGCCGATGGCGGTCGGCTTTTCTGAATTGAAGCAAGGGCCGGTGTTTGGCGACGTCGGCCCCTGCTTTTTATAGGCGCTCAAGCGAGCTTCACGGACTCACCTCGAAAAATTGTCTTTTCGCCCCAGCCGAGCACGCAACTGTGAAGCGTGAGGCTGAGATGCGTGCTGGTTTTCTCGTTGCGTTCGTGGCGCGCGCGGCGTTCGGCGGACCAGCCATTTTGTTCATTAATCCCGGCATTGCGTAAGCGCATATTCATGACGTCCCAAGCGTGCCTGTCGTCCGCGATTTCTTTCAAAATTTCAGCGAGCGCATTCGCTGCCTTGTCCAGCCTTTCAGGCAAATTTTTGGCGAGTTTGTCGCTGACCCGGTCAAGCTCCGCGCGCTCAGCGAGGATGCCGTTCTGTTCTTCGCGCTTTTCCGCGGCTGGTATTGCTGATTCGATAAGCGTTAGCGCGCGCCGCTTACTGCGAATGTCGGTTTCCAGCCCTTCGAGCCGCGCTGTTGCCTCTGCCAGGCGACTGGGTTCGCACGTAAGCCCGGCCAGTGCAGAATTGATTTCAGCGACCTCGTCTTCGCCAACCGCAATCGCCTGCTTGAGCAATGACGCTTCGAGACGCATCCCATCAGCCGTCGCAGCTGGGGCATTCTTTGATGGGAGCCAGCGCTTCATGAGCCGACTCCCGCACGAAATGCTGCAAGTTCGGCACGATCGTACAGGAGACGATTACCATCCCGGACGGGCTGGGGACCAAACTTGCATTTGCGCCAATTGAAGAGCGTTTTCTCAGAACGTCCAAGAAACTCTGCGGCTTCGGAAATCGTGACTCCTGTTCGCACTGTTGCGATTGTTTCGGTAAACATGTTAGCGTCTCCGTCGTGTTGACGTGAGAAGCTTTACCGAACGCCCGGTAATCGTCAGGGCTGTTTTGATGTCATTGGCACTGCGGGTGCTGGCTTCATGGACAATTCGCGCCCACGACCAAGCTCCCCAACCCTAATGATCCCCAACCCTAATGAAATGCCGGTTTTAGGGTTGGCTTTAGGGTTTTGCGGTGGATAAATCCAAAAACTCATATAATTTCAGAACATTAGGGCAGTGCGTTCGAATCCCTCCGTCTCCGCCACCGGCCATTGATTTAATTGATATTTTTCCAATATCAGGCGCTAGTTCCCATAACCGCCGCCGCCGATAGGCACAGCGTTTGAGGCGGACGCCAGTGGGCCAATTGCCATACTTTCACATTCTGAATGCTATTGATCGCGCCGGGATTCGGTCCGCCATACATGCGGCACTGCTCTCACCACTTCACAGTGTAGGATTGGAACTCAGACTGCCTTTGGTACGACCGGCGCGTCTGGGAACAACCTCTTCCTTTTAACAGGCCGCCTTTGTGCGGTGACCTTTCAAATGAGTGGTATTATGATAATCGTGGCAGGCTCTCCCGTGTAAAATCTGCCCCATAGCGCATCCTTCCATTCCTGTATGGATAATGCACCATCCCATACCGAGGCCAAACCGTTAGGGCAGATACGGCGCCACAAAGCGCACAGCAGCCGCATGGATCGCAGGCGCGCTGACCAGCAGGCCAAGCGCGCGCGGATCACGCTTGTTAAACGCGAGCGGTTCGCCCAGCGCATCGCTGACAGTGGCGCCCGCCTCTCTCGCAATAAGGGCGGCGGCCCCCAGATCCCATTCGAACCCCCAACGCAATGCAGCGACAAAGTCCGCCTCGTCCGCAGCGACCATGGCCGCACGCAAGGCAATCGAATTGGGCTTGTCGACAATGGTCAGCCCGTCATCGGGTGAACGCAGCCTGTCTGCCGGGACTCGCGACCCTGAAAAAATGGAGCGGCTGCTTGCCGCCAGAGGCACACCGTTGCGCCATGCGCCTTGCCCGGCAACCGCGCACCACATTTCGTTGCGTGCCGGGGCCGACAAAATCCCCATGAGCGGCTTGCCCGCACTGACCAACGCAACGGAAACCGCCCAGCCGGGCCTGCCTGCAACAAAATCGCGGGTTCCGTCGATCGGATCGACAAGCCAGATCAGATCCCGGTCCAGCCGCTCATGACTGTCGGCCGTTTCTTCCGAAAGCCACCCGGCGGCGGGTAAAAGCCCCGAAAGCTCCGTCTTCAAAAAGGCATCGACCGCAAGGTCGGCAGTGCAAACCGGCTGTCCGGGCGCCTTTTCCCAGCTTTCCACCGTCTTGCCATGACCGGGCCAGCTCGTAAGCGCAAGTTGGCCGGCATTTCCGACAATATGTTCAAGGTGGGCCTGATCGATCATCGCTAGGCGGCGTAGACAAATTCCGTGCGAGCCACGGTTCGTGCCCATTCGGGCGCTGACAAGGCGCGAAGCTGCAGGAAGAGCGGGCCTCTTTCAAGGCGGAGCAACGCTGTCAGCGCCC
>JAGREQ010000321.1 GCA_020446465.1 Novosphingobium sp.
AAGCAATACAGCGAAGACGGGGAACGGCTGGATTACAGCCCGGAGGAATATGACCGATATCACGAGATTGCGGGCCGATTGACCTACAACCAGCTGCTCGCGCTGGTCGGTTCCGATGAATATGCGAAACTGGAGGACAACGCCAAGCGCAAGGCGGCTGCCAAGGCCATTGCATCAGCGCGCAAGACGGCCCGCGACCTGATTGATGATCCGGCCTATTCACTGCCTGCCAAAGGGGCTGCGCCTAATGTCCCTAGTGTCCCTAGTGTCCCTAATGTCCCGAGGGGCAATTCTGTTCCTCCACCCCCTCCGGGCTACCGGATCGAAGGCGAAAGCGGCGGGGTGAATGTCTTTGGAAAGCTGCGCGATGCCATTCCCGGCGTCCGGTTTACGTCCGGCTTCCGCACCCCTGAATACCAGGCGCAGATGCGCGCACGCGGTTACAAGCCAGCGGTCAACAGCGCGCACCTCGACGGCTCTGCACTCGATATGCTTCCGCCTGAAGGAAAGACCATGGCATGGCTGCGCAAACGGGTGCGCGATCTCTACCCTGATGCGCGAATACTGATCCATGACGGGCACCTGCATGCAACGTTTCCGGGCTATTTCGGTGCACCCGTTCTGGGTGAGGCAAAGGGCGCAGGATTGAATAATCCACTTGAGGGAATGCCGCCGCCACCCCCCGGATTTACACTGGATGCGCGATGAGCGACGAACCGAATACAAACGGCCGGGAATCGGACGGGAAGTTCGCTCCAGGCAACAAGCTCGGTGGTCGCACGCAGGGCGCGCGCAACAAGACGACGCTTGCCGTGGAGGCCCTGCTTGATGGCCAGCACGAAGCCCTGACGCAGGCTGCCATCTCAAAGGCGCTGGAGGGCGACACGGCTGCCCTGCGGCTTTGTCTCGACCGGATAGCGCCGCCCCGCAAGGATGCGCCGGTGTCATTCGAACTGCCCCCAATCAAGTCGGTTGCTGATGCGGTGGAAGCCTCGTCTGCCCTGCTGGCTGCGGTTGCTGATGGTGACGTAACCCCGGACGAAGCAGGGCGGGTCATGGCGCTGCTGACATCCCACAAGGCCATGGTTGAAACAGGCGATCTGGAAGTCCGGATCACTGCGTTGGAGAATAAGGCCAGATGAAAAGGATTGCGCAAAGGCTTGCTGATCTGGAGCGGCACAGCGCCCCGGGCACCCTGATTGTTGTAGATCCCGGCGAAACGGAAGCCATGGCGATGACAGGATATGAATCAGCCCATGGGCCAATCAACGGCCCGGCGATGTTTATCTGCACGGGCGTTCCAAGGAAGGATGTGGCGTAATGAAACTGACTGCACGCGTGGAAGCACTTGAGCATTCAATCGGATCGGCGCTCAGACCATGGCACAGGGTCGCGGTTGATGTCGGCCAGACTGAGGAGGATGCGATTGCCGCCTATGAGGCCGAGCATGGGCCTGTTGGCGAGGACAATGTTATATTGCGGACGTATTTGTTGCCTGCGTAGAGGCCCAAGTGGACTTGGGATATCGTCGCAGCTAGCCTTGGTGACTGCAATTCAGGGGACGGAATGTTCAAGGCAGCCCTAACTTTGGTGATGATTTCCAGCAGCGCCGATGCGCAGGGAATGCGAGGGCGCATTGATCTTGAATGCGATGTGTCAGGTTCAGCAATGCAGGGCACTGTTGGCACCGTGACCAATCGCGGCGAAGACGGTCAGACCGAGTATGGAACAGTCATGGGCCAGATGCCCGTAGCGCTCCAGGATCAAGTCCTGCTTTGGGTAGAAGGGGACGATGGCCGCATGCACGTACCCAAGGCCATTGTTCCCCGCTTGCATGGTGGCGATAACGGCTGGTTTAAGCTGAAGAAACTGTCCGTCACCGACGATGAGATCAGTGGCAAGGTGGCCATAAGCGCAGTGAACAATCCGAAGTTCAGCATTGATCGCTACACTGGAAAATTCAGACTGTCTGGCAAGACGGGCGTTCTCTTTGGCACCTGCGGCATACCGCAGCCTCGTCCAGTGGAGCGGAAGTTCTAGGAATGCCAATGAGGAAGATCACCTATGAGACTTATCTCAGGCTTCTGGAAGTAGAGCGGTGTCGCTTGATGGAAACCCAGCGGAACGTAAACACCGCCGCTGTCCTCCGCACTCAAATTGAAATCCTCGCGCCGAAGCTTGATGACCGGGCATTAGAATTGGTCTGGGGACATGCGGAGCGGAATGCTGCTGTGCCAACTGTCTTCGAGGCAATAAGCAGTGAACGGCTTCGCAGACGGCAGTGGCGGGGGCGCACTATGAGCGGATTGGCGGTCGCGACACTGATCGTCGCTTTGCTGACGCTCTGGCGGGCATGGTAGTATCTCGCGAACAGGAACTGTGGGCCGTCGCCCTGTGGGTGGAGAAACATCACGGAGAAAACGGAAGGCTCCACATAGCCCAGCAGCAGGACCGCCTCCTGGCCGAAGGTGACTTAGACGGGGTGGCGATGTGGCGGAAGGTTGGCGAGCGATTCGAGGCGCTGCGAGGGGGCGTTTCCGATCTCAATGTGGGAGATAATGTGGGAGCAAATATCATGCGTATACATTAAATAGAATAAAAACAGATTACTAAATGTTATAATTGGATGATCGCGGGGCATCCATCCTTCCGTTCACTACCCTTGCTCCTTCCCGGTCATGGCTTTAGTCCGGTGCCACAAGCATTTACGCAATTCGGGGAGTGAAATGAGCATCGCCAGCGATCCACCCAGCGAAC
>JAGREQ010000322.1 GCA_020446465.1 Novosphingobium sp.
TGGTATAGCCCTTTCGCTCGACCCATTGCGAATCCGCACTGTCGCGCAGCAAGAAGGCCATCATGGCTGGTGGCGCGGTGGAAACGGAAGCTGATCTCCCGGTCAACAACAGAGCCGCCTGTGTGTATCAGTGGTAACGACGCAAAAGACCTGCGAGCTTACCCTGAACTTCCACTTCGCCCGGTTCGTAAATCTGCGGTTCGTAAGCGCCGTTGGCCGGATCGAGCCGGACTTTTCCGCCTTCACGCCGCAAGTATTTGAGAGTTGCTTCCTCATTGCGGACCAGCGCCACAACGATTTCCCCATCGCGCGCGGTATTCGTGCGCTTCACAAGCGCAAAATCTCCGTCGAGAATACCGGCATCGACCATCGAATCGCCCGACACCTCAAGAGCGTAGTGTTCACCCGAACCAAGCAGAGCAGCGGGCACTGGCAAGGTTGATTGCCCTTCCAGCGCCTCAATCGGAACGCCAGCAGCAATGCGTCCATGCAACGGCACCTCGATCACGTCATTGGCTGGTTGCGGAGCAGATTTGGGAGCAGTTGTTGCCTGGCTGATGATGTCATTGGCCGCGCTGACCGGGGCAGGCGCACGGACTGCCGATGCAGTAACATCGTCCGGTTGCCGCAACACTTCCAGCGCCCGCGCACGATTGGGCAGACGTCGGATAAAACCGCGTTCTTCCAGAGCAGAGATCAGCCGATGCACGCCGGATTTTGATTTCAGATCCAGCGCATCTTTCATTTCTTCGAACGATGGGGAAATTCCGGTTTCTTCGAGACGGGCCTGAATAAAACGGATCAGTTCGTGCTGCTTGGCAGTCAGCATGGCAATGGCTCCTCAATTCGACAGGCGAGCGCGTCAAAGGCAATTTATCGTCGTTGCCAGCGCGTATCGTAACGGCTCACCTCGTGAACGAATAAGGAACAATTATGCAACAAAACTTGTCGAGTCAAGCAATAGAGCCATTTTCGAGCTGATAGAACGAGACAAGTGTTCCAATACTGGCAGCGGGGGCCTGTGCCGGGCGCAAGATCAGACAATTTGCGCGCGAGAGCGAGAGGAGGGCGCTGCTGTCCTGTTCGGGAAGCGGTGTGATTGTTCTGCCATCCCACCGGCCTCGAACAAATTCGAGGCGCGGCCCGCCGGGCTTGAGCAGGGCACCTGCGGGAGCTTCGCGAAATGTCGGCAAGGGAGCGGTAGCGCCAGCCAGTTTTCGCACCAGCGGCAGGAGAAACAGGCACGCCGTCACATAAGATGACACGGGGTTGCCCGGCAGGCCAAGAACCAGTGTTTGTCCTCTCCGAGCGACCATCAATGGCTTGCCCGGCTTCATGGCGACTCGCCAGAAGGCGATATCCGCCTCCCACTGTTCGAGCGCGGGGCGGACAAGGTCATGATCTCCCACCGACGCCCCGCCGCTGGTGACAATGAGGTCAGCATCAGCGGCGCATTCCAGCGCATCGACAAGGGCGTCAAGGCGATCAGGCACCGGCCCCAGGCGCTGCACATCGCATGGCAAGGCTGCCAGCATCGCTTGTAGCATCGGGCCATTACTGGCCGGTATCTGGTGCGGACCGCAATTTGCGGGGGCCGTTGCAAGTTCGTCGCCGCTGTCGATTATTGTGACGCGTGTTCGCCGTCTGACCGAAAGGGCGGTGTTTCCCGCTGCGATGGCAAGCGCGACCATGACCGGATCAAGCAGCTTTCCCGCCGGTGCGAGCGTGTCACCTGTTACAAAATCGAAGCCCGCGCGCCGAATATGGTGCGCGGTGGGATGACCTTCTCCATTAAGTTCAAGCGTTTCTTCATCGCGCCGGGCATTTTCCTGCAACAGGATGGCGTCCGTGCCCGCTGGAACGTGGGCGCCGGTGGAAATACGAACAGCCTCCCCGGCGTTCACATGGCCTGTAAAGGGGTGCCCTGCCGCGCTTTCGCCCACGACTTTCCACGGGCCACCACCATCGTCCAGACGCAGGGCATAGCCATCCATCGCAGAAAGGTCGGCAGGGGGCTGGGTGCGCCGGGCTGTAAGCGGATCGGCCAGATAGCGCCCCAGTGCGTCTGCCACGGCAAGAGTTTCGACGGCCAAGGGTTCCGCCATCGCAAGCAGGCGGGCTTGTGCTTCCTCAAGGGGAAGCGCGGCGTTCATGCCGGGGCTTTCCATTCGCCTGACTTGCCACCGCTCTTGGCCAGCAAGCGTATATCGGAAATCACCATTCCCTTGTCCAGCGCCTTCGCCATGTCATAAATTGTAAGGAGTGCGATTGATACTGCTGTTATCGCTTCCATTTCAACGCCAGTCTTGCCCGTCAGGGAGGCTGTTGCAGTCACCACAATGGCGTCATTTTCATACGCGAAATCGACAGTCACGGCGTCCAGCGCAAGCGGGTGGCACATGGGGATCAGGTCGCTTGTTTTCTTGGCTGCCATGATCCCGGCAATGCGCGCAGTGCCAAGCACGTCACCTTTGGGTGCGTTGCCGTCGCGGATGGCATCAAGAGCTTCTGCCGACATGCGAATGCGCCCGCCAGCCACAGCGCGCCGTGCGGTTTCTGCCTTCCCCCCGACATCAACCATCCGGGCGTTGCCTTCATTATCGAGATGGGTGAGCTTGTTCATAGTCCGAGAAGTTCCTGCGTGGCTGCCGCGACATCGCTCTGGCGCATCAGGCTCTCCCCGACGAGATATGCACGCGCACCGCAGTGCGAAAGGCGCTGCAGGTCAGTATGGCT
>JAGREQ010000323.1 GCA_020446465.1 Novosphingobium sp.
CCAGGGAGCGGCATTTCGGGGTGGTGCAGATCGCCGGGCTGGTGGCGCGGCGGATTGTGTGCGATGTCGGCGAAGGCACTGAGCTGGCAGCTGGCGAGCGTTTCGGTATTATTCGTTTTGGCAGCCGGGTGGATGTCTATCTGCCGCAAGGGACCGAATCCGCTGTTATTCTGGGGCAGAAAGTTATCGCCGGTGAGACGGTTCTAGCCCGGCTTGGCGAAAAAGGCCTGAGCGAGGGTATCGCGCAATGAGCGGGGCCTCGTCCGACGATGCGGATGTCCATCGACGTGGCTTGCCTCGCGGGCTGACCCTTCGCGCGCTTGTTCCCAACGCAATTACTGTCGCGGCGCTTTGTTCAGGGCTGACCGGGATACGGTTTGCCATTGTGGGAGACTGGGAAAAATCGGTGCTGATGGTCATTCTCGCCGGCCTGCTCGACGGGATAGACGGTCGCATCGCACGTTTGCTGAAAGCGCAATCCCGCTTTGGCGCGGAACTGGATAGCCTTGCCGATTCGCTATCCTTTGGCATGGCACCGGCGTTGATCCTGTTTTTGTGGTCCTTGCAGGATTTGCCCCGCTTTGGTTGGCTTTGTGCCCTTGCGCTCGCGATTTGCTGCGCCTTGCGGCTGGCACGCTTCAATGCGCGGATCGACCTTGATCACCAGCCCCACAAATCCGCTGGGTTCCTGACGGGCGTTCCCGCCCCCGTCGGTGCAGGGCTGGCATTCCTCCCCATGTATCTGTGGCTGGCGAGTGGCTGGCCCGTTGTGCGGGAACCGGCGGTCGTTGCCGTGTGGGTTGCCTTGTGTGCTTTCCTGATGATTTCGAACGTTGCGACGCTCAGTTGGTCATCCCTGCGTCCGCGGCGGTCAATTCGCCTGGAAATGCTGGCGATGGCCGGATTGGTCTTTGCGTCACTGTTGACTGAGCCGTGGTGGACGCTCGCCAGCCTCTGTGCAGTTTACCTTTTGCTCATGCCGTTGGGTATGTTCAGTTACGCCAAGGTGAAGCGGCAACGTGCCAAAGCCTCATCCAGATCTGAGCCAGACGGCGAAACTGGCCCGGCCAGCACTCCGCGATAGAGATTATGCAGCCCTTCAGGCCGCCAGCGGCAAGTTGCGGGCAGGTGACAGTGAGCCGCCCCTTCTTGCCGGGAGCCAGGTGACAGTCGCCAAAGGTCGTTGGCGCACTACAGTATCCTTATGCTGATAAGTTGCCACGCGCACATCGCTGATTGCGGACAGCGCGGCGCGAAGAGGGCCGTGCATGGCTATCGCCGTTCGCAATGAAGTCACGATGACTGCGCCCGCGAAAACCAAGGCGAATCCGAAAAACGCAATCAGGGCAGTGGAGATCAGTGTCGCTGCATACATCGTCTTTATCCTTGTCGATCCGGGCCGTGACCTGTGGATCATATTGTGGATAACCTGTGCGATCCTTGTGAGTTCCCAAAAACCGCTGCTTTCAACCATATGTTCATGATTTGTTCTAATGTGTCAACACATAAATTTTCGTGCACCCGGCTCAGGACGTCAGCGGGTGGCGTCCCCCTGCATTCCTTTGATAAATTTTTTGCTGGAAATCGCGGAATGCAGCGGCTATTGGGCGCCTCGCCTGACAGGCAGACCTGCACCCGCCGGTCTGTGGTTGATGGCAAATTCACATGGGAAGCACACATACCGGTGCCGCAGCGGGAAGCTCCGCACGGTTCCAGTTTCCCAGAGGTTTAACCGGAAAGGAATTACTTATGGCGGCACCTACCGTCACGATGCAGCAATTGATCGAGGCCGGCGCACACTTCGGCCACCAGACCCACCGTTGGAACCCGCGGATGAAGCCGTATATCTTCGGCGCCCGCAACGGCATCCACATTCTCGACCTTTCGCAGACCGTTCCGCTGATGGCGCGCGCGCTGGACTTCGTATCCGCGACAGTTCGTGCTGGTGGCAAGGTTCTGTTTGTCGGCACCAAGCGCCAGGCGCAGGAGCCGATCGCCCAGGCAGCACGCAGCTGCGGCCAGCACTTTGTCAATCACCGCTGGCTTGGTGGGATGCTGACGAACTGGAAGACGATCAGCCAGTCGATCAAGCGTCTGAAGACACTGGAAGAACAGCTGGCAGGCGGCGCAGTCGGCCTGACCAAAAAGGAAGTCCTGCAGCTGACGCGGGAACGTGACAAGCTTGAACTGTCGCTTGGCGGCATCCGCGACATGGGCGGCGTCCCGGACGTCATGTTCGTGATCGATGCCAACAAGGAAGAACTGGCGATCAAGGAAGCCAATGTGCTGGGCATTCCGGTCGTTGCCATTCTTGATACCAATGTGGACCCGTCGGGCATTGCTTTCCCAGTTCCGGCCAACGACGACGCGAGCCGCGCTGTGCGTCTTTACTGCGAAGCGATCGCCCAGGCCGCATCGCAGGGCAAGCAGGGTGCTGCTGTCGATTCGGGTGCTGATATCGGCGCGATGGAGCAGCCGACTGAAAGCGACGCGGCTGTAGTGGCTGACGCTGAAACGGTCGAAACGACTCCGGCTGAAGCCTGAGTCACCTTCGGCGCAACAGCGCCGACACATTTCCATTCCAAGCGCCGGATCGCCCCTTGGGGCTGGTTCGGCGCCTGACACACTTTTGAAGAGGATCAAACCGATGGCTGCTTATACTGCTGCTGACGTGAAGAACCTGCGCGAGCGCACTGGCGCCGGCATGATGGACTGCAAGAAAGCGCTTGAA
>JAGREQ010000324.1 GCA_020446465.1 Novosphingobium sp.
CCCAGGCACCGCAGTTGATTGTTTTGCCTGCCACCATACTGGAGGCTGCCAAGCCAGCGTTGACCACATGACAGCAAAGCTTTTCCCGACAGGCGTTGCCATTGCCGTGCAGGCTCCTAAATTAAAGGAAAGCCAAGGAGTATTCCATGCCCACTAAAGCCGTTACAGACGCTTCGTTTTCCGCCGATGTTCTTCAGTCGGACAAGCCCGTTCTTGTCGATTTCTGGGCTGACTGGTGCGGCCCGTGCAAGATGATTGCCCCGGCGCTGGAAGAAATCAGCGATGAACTTGCCGGTCAGGTGACCATTGCCAAAGTCGACATCATGGAAAACACGGCAACCGCCACGCAGTTTGGCGTGCAGTCGATCCCGCTGATGGTCCTGTTCAAGGATGGCAAGCCCGTCGCCCAGAAACTGGGTGCTGCGCCCAAGGGCCAGCTTAAATCCTGGCTCGAAAGCGAGCTTTAGGGTCAGGACCCTAACCTGCATTCATTCCGTTCAGGCGCTCTGCCAGTTCATGCCACAGGGCTGGGCTGGCAGCGCCGATCAGACCGGGGCGATCCTGCTCCGTGACGCGATAGGGTGAGCAATCCGGCCTTGCGGCCATCCCGCCACTCTCGTTCAGCCAGAGCACCCCGGCAGCATGATCCCACGCCAGTGTGCGCTGAAAAATCGAAACATCGTTCTGCCCCAGCGCAAGGCGTGGATATTGCTCAGCAGCGCAACGCGGAATATCGACCAGCTGATAATGCGGCGCGATGTGCGCCATGACCGCATCCCGTTCTGCGTCATCCATGAAAATGGTTGAGATCGCAGCAACCGGCACCGTTTCTCCACTGGCACGGGCTGTTATGCGTTCGTCTTCGATAAAGGCACCTTGCCCCTTGTGAGTCGAACAGAAACGCCCGGTCAAAGGGTCCAGTATCCATCCGGCCTGCGTTTCGCCATTATACGCCAGCGCGACGATCAGCCCGAACGGCGGCTTGCCAGCGGCAAAGTTGTTTGTTCCATCGAGCGGATCGATAATCCAGCACAGGCCCGACAGGTTCTTGAGCACTGTGGGGTCGGCGTGGGCGGCCTCTTCGCCCACGATGGCGGCATCAGGCAGCAGCGCGGCAAGGCTTTCCGCCAGAATTGCCTCGGATTCGTTATCCGCGACAGTTACGAAATCATCCGGCCCCTTGTCGCTGATTTCATGCGCGGCAAGAGAGCGGAACCTTGGCAGGATCGCCACATCGGCAGCCTGCTGCATGGCTGCACGAACGGCCTTATCGAGCGCCCCCGTCAACTGCGGTAATCTGCGTTGATAGAGATATATCCATGCGTCAGATCGCAGGTCCACACGGTCGCCTGCCCATCGCCAAGCCCCAGATCGACGGCCACGTCGATGTCCTGTCCTTTCAGATGTTCAGCCACCGGCTCTTCGTCATAGTCGGCGACAGGCAGGCCGTTGCGCGCTGCCCAGTGGCCACCAAAAGCGATGGAAAGCGTGTCGCGATCAGCAGGTTCACCCGCCTTGCCCACGGCCATGACAACCCGGCCCCAGTTTGCATCTTCACCGGCAATGGCCGTTTTGACGAGCGGCGAATTGGCAATGGCAAGCCCGACCCGGCGGGCGCTGTCATCACTTGCCGCACCCGTAACGCGCACTGTAATGAACTTTTGCGCGCCTTCGCCATCGCGGACCACGAGTTGCGCCAGTTGGCGGCAGACATCGGTGAGCGCGGCTGCAAAGGCGTCAGCACCCGCGCTATCGAATCCCGTCAGTGGCGTGTTGCCTGCCTTGCCGGTTGCGAAAGCCAACACGGTGTCGCTGGTTGATGTGTCGCTATCAACCGTGATGCAACTGAACGTCGCCAGGTTTGCAGCAGACAGGCACGCTTGCAGGAAGGCAGGTTCAACCGCAGCATCGGTAAAAATATAGCCCAGCATTGTCGCCATGTCGGGCGCGATCATGCCGCTGCCCTTGATAATGCCGCACAAGGTAACCGTTTTGCCATCGACGATGGCCGTTGCCATTGCGCCCTTGGCAAAAGTGTCTGTGGTGCCAATGGTGTCTGTCGCGTCTCGCCAGTTGCAGGGCTGCGCTGCAAGAGCGGCATCGACGCCGGCCTTTGCCTTGTCCTTGGGAAGCGGAACGCCGATCACCCCGGTTGAAGAGACGAACACCGCCTCTGGCGCGCAACCCAGATGCGCTGCCACCTGATCCATGATCTGTTCCACCGCTTCGCGCCCGCGATAGCCGGTAAAGGCGTTGGAATTGCCAGCATTGACAACCAGCGCGCGGGCCTTGCCAGCTTTCACCTGTTCGCGCCCCAGTTCGACCTCGCTGGAACAACAGACGTTCTTTGTAAAAACGCCTGCTACGGCAGTGCCTTCCGTCAGTTCCACAAAAGTAAGATCGCAGCGACCCCAATCCTTGTATCCGGCGCGGGCGACGCGCAGCGTGACGCCTTCAACAGGCGGCATATCGGGAAACGGGCTGGCGAGAGGGGAGGGGGCTATATCCATGACAATGCCCATTAGTGCGCGCGCTCGCACAGGTAAATGCGCTTTCCTTATGGACCTTTGCGGTTTGCGACCCTATTTCGGCTTCGCAATGATACGCCATGTGCTCACTTTTCTGGCTCTTATAACGGGGTTGGCCGCGACGGCTGCGCCTTCGGAAGCGCGCGTTTGTGCGCCGCAAGGGGCTGAAATGCATGTCGAATTGCAGGCTGCGCAAGCGGCGG
>JAGREQ010000325.1 GCA_020446465.1 Novosphingobium sp.
CCAGGAACACACCGATGCTCAGCAAGATCGAAAACCCCGGAACAGCACTGATCAGTGCATAGCTCGTCACCAGCAACGCCACGACCGCTACCATCTTCGCCCAACGAAAGACCATCGAAGCTCCTAAGTTTAGCCGCGAAACCCCGTGCAGGAAAACAAAGCACGTGATCAGTACAATAAGGAGGCTCGTGAAGTGGTTCGGCGCTTTGTGATTGGTCATTGTGAGGGTTTCGCCGCTTGCACCAAAAGCCGAAGCCAAATCGTGGAAGAACCAAGCCGCAATGTTGGCATCGCTTGATGCCAGATACGCGCCTTGCAGCTTCATGCATATGGCAATCAGGATGCCCAAGAGAGTGCATCGAAAGATCCCGTTCAATACATTGACAGCGATTTCATTGATCTGGCGTCGATCACGAATAGCCTGCGTATGACTCGATGCTACATGAACACTCCGGAAGTCTTGGGCCATCGCATAGAGCAGGATGAAACCCGCAAAAAACAGATAAAAACAAACGCACATGTACAGGTAAGCGATTGCTGTGAATCCGATCGCTTCCGGCGCGGTGATGACGTCGGGGCGCTGAATCGCGATTGAACCCCAATCCATTGGATAGTCACTACGGCCTCGCAGCAGCGGTAACAACCGGATGCTGATCCATTGAAATACGCCAGCGAAGAATATGCATATCAAGAACACGGACCAGAAAGCATACGAAGATTTTTTGATGTTCAGTGTCCAGGAATCACGACCATCCATCCGACCGCATAGTGCCTCAAGTTGCGCGCGCCCATTGTTTTTCCAATAGGCGAGCAATTCGGCGACGAACGTGATGAACAGTGGCATGAGGACCACGAAGACAACCATCCAATTCGGCGCCCAAAAGAAACCGACCTGCTTGGTCGGATCTTCTGGCAGTTCGGAGGTGATGTCATGAATTCCGAGAAAATAGGAAATGAACACCAGCGCGACAGCGCCCGCAAATATCGAGGTCGGCAAATTCAGGGTTGAGCCGCTGAACAATGCCTCCGTCATACCCGCCAGACTGAATCGCCGCCTTTGCGACGTGGCCTCGGTGTCCTGTACAGCCTCCGCACGATCAACGCGTATTGCACTATGCGCCGCTTCTAAAGGCTCCAGAGCATCGCTTCCCTTGGTCCTCCGCTTTTCGCGCCTCTTGGCGACGAATCCTGATCGCGCAACGCCAAGTACTGCCTGCCAGTCGCTGGTTGCCTCTGGATCATCGCACCCGAAGATCCTCGCCAGCAAACGCGTGTTTTCCGTGCCAATACCTTTGTCATTGTCCTGAAACCAAAGCTGCACTGTTCGCAGTTCAACCCCGGAACCCTTAGCATCGATCTTTGTAATCGCGTCAGCAAGAAGATCGGGCGTCCACGGGCCTTGGGGAAATCCGTCTTTGTCTACAGGCCGGCCGGCACCAGCTGAGGCCAGACGTTTGAAGAGTTCCTTGAAGTCGCCGCCGTCTTTCGGCGGAGGGATGAAATATTTCCCGTTCTTTATCAACTATTTGATACCATCCGTTTCGTTTCAGTTCGTATCGTTTCTATTCGCATCCTCTCGTGTTGCTGTAAAGATCAAGCACTATGCGACTCACAGAGGCAGCACCGCACGAGCGGTATACACATGCGATGCAAGGCGGCTTGTGGCTAGCACGACCACATCAGTCAGGACGCACCATGAACACCGATATTCGGCATACCAAGTCAAGATGACGGCCTGGCAGAAAGTCAAACTGGTTCCACTGCTGATCGTCTGTGGGATTAGACCGGCTTAGAGGATAAGGCAGTGTCTGTTCTTGCTGTTCCGGACCATTCCCAATTGTTGCTCGTTAATCCCGTGCCCCGGTGTTCGCGTCAGCTGGATGGTCGCCTTGCCCGGCGATTACAAGCACAATTCCACAAGCTATCCATGGCAGCCGATCAGGCGCTTGTTCCACGGTATTTCGCGGAGTCCGAACTCGACAACGAACGGGACGCCTGGCTATCCACGCCATGTGAAAAGAGCAAACCGCGGGTGTTCAAGTTTGACCACGACCGGCCAGTTTGGTCGAACGTGGACTTGCTGGACGCAATGCGACAGGAAGACCGGGAACAGCTGTTTGTCTGCGGTTTCTGGCTCGATGACGTGGTTACCGCGGTCGCGTTGGAAGCTCAGCCCTTGGGATTCAACACCCATGTCATCGTGGATCTCAGCATTGCCCATAGCCGTCAGCGGCGCCAGGTGTGTTTCGACCGGCTGAACCAGTATGGCATTGTGCTGATTACGCTGCAGAACCTGCTCTATGAATGGATGGCCAACACGGAGGATTACCTTCGCCGTCACGAGCTTGAAATTCTCTGGCAGCAACAAGATCATCGCGACGGGCAGGGCGCATCCGCCTGACGGCGGACCGGGCTCTCATGAACCGAACCCAGCGCATCATGCGATGCTGGGTTTCGGCCGGTTGGTTTCCATCCCTTGCGCTTGCGCCGCACCGCGGCGCTGACAGAGTGCTTTGAGTATGACTTTGTTTCGAGTGGTCGCTGATTGCATCAGCGTCATTGTTTGATTTCTCTCCCCCGGTGCGCGCGGTGGGCGGCTGTCAGGTCTAGCCCCGCTGCGCCAGGCTGCAACCCGGTCCTTGTCATGACCGGGTCTTCCAGTCGTTCCTCCTTCCAGCCCGCATGTCTCTTTGAAAACTGATCCGGCTTTGCCGGCGGGTGC
>JAGREQ010000326.1 GCA_020446465.1 Novosphingobium sp.
CAACGTTTATTTCCCTGGTCTGGCGGACTTTGGCGAAGCACAAAAAGAACGTGGTCCGTTTGTCGTTGACGTCGATTCAGTCAGCAAACACCGGACACGCAAATGGATCGTATCCAATATTTCAACCATGGAGCTATCCGATAACCTTCAGCTGAAAAACGTTTTCGGCTTCGTCCGTTCCAAATATTTCGAGGCGGGCGAACTCGATGGCACCCGGTTTGGCATCGACGGCCGTGGCAATGCCGACACAGGCGCATTCGGCGGTGATGGATTGATCAAACAGTATTCGGAAGAACTGCAGCTGCTTGGCAAGGCTTTCAATGATCGCCTGGACTTCGTGATCGGTGGATATTATTCCGATTCAAGCGAGTATCTTCATAATACCAGCTTCATTCTCAATGGCTTGGGCGCCCCTCCACAAATTAACGCAGGGACCACCACCAGTAAATCCAAAGCGGGTTATGCGCAGGCCACGCTCGACACGGGGCTGGCTGGCACCAAGTTTACGGCCGGACTGCGTTACACGTCCGAAACGATCAAATTTGTTCGTGAAGACGATGATCAATATACTCCTACCGCCAACCCCGCCTGGATTCCGTTCTACGAAGACGGTAGTTTCATCGCCCCTCAGAAAGACACGTTCAAGAAGTTGAGCTGGACTTTCGGCCTTCAGAACCAGGTTACCAATGAACTATTACTTTACGCCAACACGCGGCGCAGTTTCCGCAGTGGCGGCTTCAATTTCCATGCGCCGCCAACGCCCGGTTTTGCCAATGTTTCGGGTGGAGAATTCCGGCCGGAAGTTGCGACTGACGCTGAAATCGGCGCGAAATTCCGCGGCTACGCAGGGGACATGCCGGTACGCTTCAATATCGCGCTCTACAACATGTGGATCAAGAATGTTCAGCGCGCCAATTATGTCGCTATTTACGATGGCCTTGCCGGCATCACTGTCAATGTGCCGAAGGCGAAAGTCAAAGGCTTCGAACTGGATGGCACGATCGAGCCGACTGAATGGCTAAAACTGGGCGGAAATGTGAACTATACGGACGCCAAGTTCACCGACAATCGCGTTCCCGTTCTGGGAACCGACGGCGGTACCAGCTTTGCCAATTTCGATACTTATCCAGATACACCGAAATGGTCGGGAGCAATTTTCGCCGATATCAAGGTGCCAGTAAGCGAAAGTTTCGACGCGACACTGCATGGGGACCTTTACGCTCAATCATCGAATTACTTCAGTTCGACAGGCAAATCGCTTAACCCCCACACCAAGATTTCGGGTTATGCCCTTGCAAACTTCCGCGTCGGTCTGGAGGAGAAAGAGCGCGGCCTATCATTTGCCGCGCTAGTGAAAAACGCGTTCGACAAGAGATATTACACCGGCGGTATCGGCTTCGCGAGCCTGTTCGCGCTCAACGTCGTCGTTCCAGGCGAACCACGAACATATATGTTTGAAGTCGGCTACAAGTTCTGACAGCATCAATGACCGGGCGCCGGGGAAACTTTCTTTCGGCGTCCGGCAGTGATAAAAATTCCAAGTCTTTGGAGATAATGCCTTGATCACCGCCGATGATTACAAATTCCACCCACGCGACCCAAATGACGATACCTGGACCGAAACGCTTTTTATCATTTTTTCGGTCCCTGAATATGCCATTAGTGGGAACATTTACGTTCTCACACGGCCTAATCTTGGCGTGTGCCACAGTTCCATCGAAATTCATCAAGGCATGTGCTTCCACCCGTGGCAGGTGCATCACAATGATTCCCAGATGCACTTGCGCTGCCCGGACGACTTCTCCGATTTTACACTTGCGAATGGCCTCACCTTCAAGGCTCACAGCGAGCGCAATCTTGAATATCATTACGAGTCCCGCGATGGGATATGTTCGCTCGATCTGACTTACGAAGCCGTGTGCGACCCTACGGATGCGCGCGATCCGAATCAGGTACCTCAGGCTGCAGGCAGCGAGGTCGATGGTTATGACGGCTGGAATAATGGTCATCTCGAAGGCAAGGGCCGGGTAAGGGGGCAACTTCGCCTGCGTGACAAGACGTATGCAGTCGACGTTATCGAAGGCGTCAACAAGAGTTGGGGCCCGCGCAACGACTGGGGCAACAAGGGGGCCAGCTGGGTGCATGTCGAACTGGGAGGCGGTTTGGGTGCATTCCTGGTCTTGGGGCTTGATTTTGAAGATCGCGAGGTTCGCTACGGCCCCTTCAAATATGGTTATGTCCTGGAAAACGGCGAACGCCGGCCTCTCGTCTCGGCTGAAATGACCGCAAAGCGTTCAGATATGTTGGTTACCAGCGCTCATGTGCGTTTTGAGGATATCGCGGGCAATGTCTACGAAGCGCGCGGAACTACTGTCGCGGCAGGCCCGTGGTATAATTTCAACCCGTCAAGTGCCGGTTATCAATGCCTGATGCGCTGGGAAGCCGGGAATCGGGTCGGATACAGCCATATCGCTGATTTCGTGGGGCAATATCACCTCTCGCTCAGCATGGCTGACGAACTCTACAATTAATCAGCGATCTGAAAAGCGCGGGTTCCTGAAGGGGATGGTGTCCATGGCAGGCGAGTATGAGACGATCTGTGAGGCGGATCGCAGGCGACCAACAGAGTCCGTCATGCGTAATATCCGCGCGCGTTATCCCACCGAAGCGGAAATCGACAGAGTCTACACCCGCAAGATGCAACG
>JAGREQ010000327.1 GCA_020446465.1 Novosphingobium sp.
GAGCAACGCGCGCTATAATGGCGGGCTTGATCGGCGTGTAGCGCAGCCTGGTAGCGCACTTGCATGGGGTGCAAGGGGTCGCGAGTTCGAATCCCGCCACGCCGACCATTGATACCGACAGAGCCCGCTAGGAACATCCACCTAGCGGGCTTTTTCTTTGCCTAATCAATGACTTAACCTGCATCGGCGTACAGGGAGCGACATTGACAGCCATGTCGGCACCGGGGAACATAGCGGGGAACGAAGCCCCGGTTTTTTGCCAAACCGGGGCACAGACCCCGATCTGGTCGGGGTATAACCCAACCGGGGAACGCCGATGCTGACCGATGCTACTTGCCGAAATGCGACATGCCCGTCAGAAAAAAAGCGTGTGCGGCTGACAGATGCTGCGGGGCTGTACCTTGAAATCAACCCAAACGGCTCCAAGCGCTGGTTCTGGAAAATCTACGGAGGCGGCAAAGAGCGGCGCCTTGCGCTGGGGAGCTACCCGGCAGTCACGCTGACAGCGGCGCGAAAGGCGAGGGACGCCGCGAAGCGGAAGAAGGCAGATGGTTTTGATCCCGTGCAGGCTCGAAAGCTAGACAAGCTGAAGCAAGCCATGAGTGAGGGCGAAACCTTCGAGCATGTGGCGCGCGAGTGGTATAGCAAGAAATCGGTGCTCTGGAGTAGTCACCATCAAGCGCGCGAGTTGCGCAACCTTGAGAAAGACCTGTTCCCTTGGCTTGGCAAGCGACGCATCGCCGAGCTTGAGCCGGTGGAACTGCTGCAAGTGCTGCAACGCATAGAGGCGCGGGGTTCGCTGGACGTGGCCCATCGGGTACTGACCACGGCACGAGGAGCGTTCGCCTATGCAGTGGCCACCGGCAGGGCGGGGCGCAATATCGCGATGGACTTGAAAGGCGCGCTGACGCCACACAAGGGCCGGCATTTTGCGGCTATCACCGACCCAGAGAAGTTGGCGGACCTGCTTCGCGCCATCAAGGGATACAAGGGCGGCTTGATCGTGCGTGCAGCATTGCAACTAGCGCCGATGTTGTTTCAGCGACCGACCGAACTGCGCGCTGCGGAGTGGACTGAGATCGATCTGGACGGCGCACTTTGGACGATTCAGGCGCGGCGAATGAAACGCACCATCAGCGGCAAGGAAAACGGCGACCCGCATCTGGTGCCGCTGCCATCTCAAGCCGTCGCGATTCTGCGCGATTTACATCAGCTAACTGGGGATGGCGTGTTGTTGTTCCCCGGCGAGAAAGCCCGTTCCGCACCCATCAGCGACAACACCTTGCGCGCTGCGCTTTTGACGTTGGGCTATGGCCCGGAGGTGCAAACAGTGCACGGGTTTCGAGCAACCGCACGGACGCTGCTTGATGAAATCTTGGAATTTGATCCGCTGGTGATCGAAGCGCAGTTAGCCCACGCCGTGAAAGACGCCAACGGGCGGGCCTACAACCGGACAACCTACCTGAAGCAGCGGGCCGAAATGATGCAGCGATGGGCCGACTACCTGGACAAGCTGCGCGCAGGGGCGGATGTGATCCCGTTCAATCGGGCTGCCTGATTTTCAAAAGGTGCATGGCACCCACGCTACGAAACCTACGAAACCCAGGTTCTGGAGGCACGCGAACATTGCAAGGCGTGCCAGTTGCTTTCCTTGGCCGATCGTGACAGAATACCTGCGCGCAGGCACAATCAAACGCCCTCCGGCGAGCCAGTTAGCACGTAGCGCTGGCCGCAGAATTTGCTGAGGACGGGATGGTGCGCCTGACAACTTTATAGAGCCCGCAAGGTTAGCGCCCTGCGGGCTTTTTCGCTTTTGGCGATAACTCGCCGTTAGATGCCGCGCAAGCGGTTACGTGACCGACTCTTATCAGTCGGTTTTTTTATGCCCGCAAGGTTGACGCCCTGCGGGCTTTTTTTTTGAGGAATCAAAAGCATGCCAATTCTCCGAATGCCCGAAGTCAAAGCGGAAACCGGGCACCGCAGCCACGCCAGCATTTACAACGCCGTCAACGCTGGGTTGTTCACCAAGCCCGTGCCCATCGGTCTGCGTTCGGTGGGGTGGCCATCTGAGGAAGTGCAGGCGATCAACGCCGCGCGCGTTGCCGGCAAGACGGACGCAGAAATCCGCGAGCTGGTGAACACCCTGCACGCCCGCCGTGCCGAGCGCCTGGCAGCCGTGATGGCTGCTTGAGGGGTGGAGCATGACGATCAACACCCCTGCAAAAGAAATGCCCACCGGGGACGGCCATCCCACGGCGGGCCACACGATCAACGATCTGGATTTTCCCACGGCAGAGTGCCCGGACAAAGCCTTTTGCAGCCTGCGGGCGGAATTGGCTTTGCGTGGGCACAGCCTGTACCGCAGCAACCCAGGCGACGGCCCTGTGACCTACTGGGTTGAACGCTGGGGGCTGGTGCGCCACCTGGACAGCCTGGACGATGTGCGCGCATTCCTGGCGCAGATTGGGGCCATGCAATGAAGCGGTTCCTAAGCTTGCTTCCGCTGCTCGTGGCAATCCTGGTGCTGACCTTCGCGCCACCACTCCTTTATCGCCTGTTTGTGCGCCTCTGGGATTTTTTGGTACAGATCGGGGGCGCCAATGGCTGACGCGGTGGAACTCTTCAAAGACGCCATGCACGATGCGGGCTTGCAGGCGCCCGACGACGTACAGG
>JAGREQ010000328.1 GCA_020446465.1 Novosphingobium sp.
CGCCCTTTGCTGCGGGATGAGGAGGCGGCAGCCGCATGGGCTTGGTTCGCGCATCCACCGAGCCAAACAATCTCAGCGCGATGTCGAGAGCATCGATACCCATTGTCAGGGTCTTGTCTTCTGCTCGTATGGCTTTCAGCCGCGCTTCCAGCTCGCGCCGCTTCTGCAGCAAACCTGATACAGTGTTGGGACGTTCCATCCCGCCAATCTATCTACAACGCCATGATTTCTCACGCAAAAACTGGTGGTGTTTGCGCCATAATACCGGAATTCTCGGCTCGATTGTTCAGCCATCTTCCCATCTCACGACGACCCTGATTGCCAAGCTCCCTCATCGCCGCTGGGTAGGATTTCAGACCGTCGGTGACGATTGTTTCCACGCTGCCGTGGCGTTTCAACGCCTTCTTCAGGAATCGCAAAGCCGCAGATTTGTCCCGTTTTTTCGTGACATAGCTTTCAAGCACTTCACCTTCGTGATCCACAGCCCGCCACATGTAGTGCCGTTCGCCATTGATCTTCACAAAGACCTCATCAACATGCCACTGCCATTGGCGAAAACCCTTCATCCTACTGACGCGCTGCCTGCGAATATCAGCCGCAAACATCGGCCCGAACCGATTCCACCAGAGCCGCACTGTCTCATGACAGATGTCGATCCCGTATTTGAACAGCAAATCCTCGACATTGCGTAAGCTCAGCGGGTACCGGACATACAGCAGCACCGCCATGCGGATCACTTCTGGCGATGAGTTGAAATACCGGAATGGACTGGCTGGTTTTCGAGGTCTGGGCATCGACCTGCTGTAAACCTGCCCGTGCAATCCGACAATCGGTGCATTAGCTTTGACAGCACCCGTGGCCGCGATACTGACCGCTATGGACGGATGGTCGCCGTCTGCCGCAGCCGCGGGGTCGATCTCAATGGCTGGATGGTGTCTCAAGGCTGGGCCCTGGCGTATCGCCGTTATTCGACGGACTATGTCGCGGCTGAAAGCCGGGCAGCCCAGGCGCGGCGTAATATCTGGTCAGGCAGCTTCGATATGCCGTGGGAGTGGCGGTCGGCACGACGTCAGCGTTGACGAATCATCGCAACAATGTTCTTGATGTGTTCTTCATTTCATTCTGGAACATATCCCTGTGCTGCGCCTTGTCGATTCCCCGCCCAAACTCGAAATCCCGCTGTTCAGCACCAACGTGCCGGCGGGATTCCCGAGCCCGGCGGATGATCATATCGAGGGCAAGCTCGACCTCAACGAACACCTCGTGCGCAGACCAGCCGCCACGTTCTTTGTGCGTGCGTCAGGGGAATCCATGCGCGATGCCGGGATCTTCGATGGCGACCTGCTGATCATCGATCGCGGCGTTACCCCGCAGCCCGACGACATCGTCATTGCCATTCTGCAGGGCGACCTCACTGTAAAACGGCTCAAGAAGGTCGGCGCGCAGTGGCATCTGGCGGCTGAGAACAAGGACTATCCATCGCTGCCAATCGGCGAAGGCGACTGCGAGGTCTGGGGCGTCGTGACCCATAGCATCCGGCGCCACTGTGGCCGCTGATGGCCACCTTCGCGCTGGTCGACTGCAACAACTTCTATGCATCCTGTGAGCGGCTGTTCCAGCCCCGCCTGCGGGGACGGCCCGTGGTGGTTCTGTCCAACAATGACGGCTGCGTCATTGCCCGGTCGAACGAGGCCAAGTCGCTGGGCGTTGGCATGGGCGCGCCGATGTTCAGGATCCGCAAGCTGGTCGAGGAGCATGACATTGCCGTCTGCTCCTCCAACTATGCGCTTTACGGGGATATTTCCGAGCGGGTGATGAGTGTGCTGGGTTCGAGCGCGCCCGCCCATGAAATCTACAGCATCGATGAATGCTTTCTCGACCTCGATCGGCTGGGCGTTCCGGACCTCACCGACTGGTGCCGAGACCTGCGGGAGCAGACCCTGCAATGGACAGGCATCCCGGTGTCGGTCGGCGTGGGGCCAACCAAGACCCTGGCGAAGCTGGCGAACCGGCTGGCGAAGAAATCGGCCAAGGCTGGCGGCGTGCTTGACCTTGTGCATCATCCAAACTGGATCGACGCGGCCCTGCACAAGACGCCGGTCGGTGATGTCTGGGGCGTCGGCCGGCGCTGGACCGTCATGCTCGAGGAGCGCGGCATCCACACGGCCCATGATTTTGCGCATGCGCCCGATGGCTGGGTGCGCCAGCGCATGGGTGTTGTGGGCCTGCGCACCGTCCATGAACTGCGCGGGCTGGTCTGCCATGCACTCGAGGATCAGCCGCCGCCCAAGCAGACGACATGCTGCTCACGCACATTCGGGACAGCGATTTTCGACAAGGCGCAGGTGCATGATGCGGTGATGAGCTTTGCCGAACGGGCGGCCGAAAAGGTGCGCAATGCCGGCCAGGTCGCGGGCGCGGTGCAGCTGTTCATCCGGACCGACCCGTTCGCCCAGGAAGCGCCGCAAAAGTCTGTGTCAGGGTCGGCGACATTTCATCGGCCAACGTCGGACACCCGCGACATCGCGGCCGCCGTTATACGGATATTCGAGCGCATCTGGCGGGAGGGCTATGGCTGGCGGAAGGCGGGTGTGCTGCTGCTCGACCTTGGCGCACCGGGGCACGCACCGGCGTCGCTGTTCGATGTGATCGAGGGGCCCGATGATGGG
>JAGREQ010000032.1 GCA_020446465.1 Novosphingobium sp.
GTGATATGAATGTTTGCATTATCGACATTTTCGCGCCGCAATGCGTCGGCGGCCCCTTGCGTCGGGGCGAAGTGCAGATCGGCAATGACGCCTGTTACCATGCGGTTCACTTCTTCGGGCCAGGGCGAATAGATATTGCCGCTGCGCAGGCCAGCCTCGACATGGCCAACCGGTATGCGCCGGAAATAGCAGGCGAGCGTGACCATCATTGTTGTCAGGGTGTCCCCATGGACAAGCACCCTGTCAGGCTGTTCGGCGTCCAGAACAGCGCCGAACCGCGTAAGGATACGGGCCGCCAGTGCGTCCAGACCTTGTCCCGGCTCCATCAGGTCGAGGTCGATATCGGGGGTGATTCCGGCGATGGACAGAACCTGATCCAGCATTTCGCGATGCTGCGCGGTAACGGCTACGCGCGTTTCGGTGAGACCCTGTTCGCGCAAGGCATGGACGACGGGGAACATCTTGATCGCTTCGGGCCGCGTTCCGAATGAAACGAGTATTTTGGGTTTCGTCATTTGGACAACATACCCCGGGAATCGTAAACAATTTTACCGGATAGCATCTGGCGCGTAAGCCCGCCGAACGCAGTATGGTCAACCAGAATTGCGATGATTTCAGCCTCCCGGACAGCTTCCTCCAGGTCACATAGCGTTGCGCCTGACCCTGCAAGTGGCTCTGGCAAAGTGTCTGCAAACGGTTCGACCATCATCATGCGAACGCCGTGGAGGCGGGCAAGGTCGCTGGCAATCTCCAGCGCAGGGCTTTCGCGAAAATCGTCGATGTCCGGTTTGAATGCCAGCCCGAGCACGGCCATTTTCCTGTCAGGCATGGTGCAAAGGAGATTGTCGAGGCGTTCAAAGACATGGCGGCTTTTGTGAGTGTTGACCTCCCGCGCGGTCCGGACAAGCCGGGCTGCTTCCGGTGCGCCTGCAACCAGAAACCACGGGTCAACCGCTATGCAATGGCCGCCTACGCCGGGGCCGGGCTTCAATATGGAAACGCGCGGATGACGGTTTGCTAAACGCAGAACTTCCCAGATGTCAATTTCGAGAGTGTCAGCGACAAGCGACAGTTCATTGGCAAAGGCAATGTTGACATCGCGAAAACTGTTTTCGGCAAGTTTGACCATTTCGGCGGTGCGGGCGCTCGTCTCCAGACATTCGCCCTTGACGAAGAGGCGGTAGAATTGTGCAGCCACTTTCGCGCAAGCTGGTGTCATTCCGCCAATGACCCGATCGTTGGAGACAAGTTCGCGAATGATCTTGCCCGGCAAAACCCGTTCCGGGCAGTAAGTGACTGCAATATCTGCCTCCTGATCATTGCCGGACACGGGGACGCATAGGTCCGGGCGCAAGTCACGTATCAGGCGAGCGACTTTTTCCGTCGTTCCGACAGGACTGGTGGATTCAAGGATGACGCAATTGTTCTTCTGCAATTTTGGCGCAATCGCCCTGGCTGCCGAAAGGACAAAATCGAGGTTGGGTTTGTGGTCCGCGTCAAGCGGGGTTGGAACGGCGATCAGGAAATAGTCGGCCTGCGGAACTTCGGTAAACGCGCGGAACGTGCCGCCCGTCAAGACTTTGTGGAGCAGCCCGTCGAGGTCTTTTTCCTCGATATGAACCTTGCCGGCATTGATGGTTTCAACAACGGCGGGGTTGATATCGACGCCGCTCACCGTGAAACCGGAACTCGCCAGAAGTGTGGCAGTTGGCAGGCCGATATATCCAAGCCCGATGACGGCGACGGTTTGTTGTCGGGTTATCATGTCCGTTCCATCTGGCAGGGTGATCTATGGGTGTGACCGCAGGGCCGGATACCCGGCCTGACACGCGCGACGATCACGCATCGTTGACCGGGTTGTTCTGTTTGATCAGCGCTTTCATCAACAAGGCGAGATATGCGGTGTTCGTGCGGGCATATCGCCAGAACATCTTGCGCGGTTCCATATATAACCTGTGCAACCATTCCAGCCCTATACGCTGCATCCATCCGGGCGCGCGGGCGATGCTGCCTGCCAGAACATCGACGGACCCGCCAACCCCCATGATGAAGGGCACGTTCAGCGCAGCGGCATGACGATTGAGGAAGCGTTCTTTTCGGGGCGTCGGCATGGCCACAAACAGGCAGTCCGCGCCCGAATCTGCAATTTCGGCAACGATGGTTTTCTCTTCTTCAGGTTGGAAATATCCGTTGCGGGAACCGGCAAGCTCCAGGCCCGGAAACCGCGATCGCGCGACGCTTATGGCGCGGTCAAGATGCTCCTGCCTTGCACCGAGGATATAAGGACGACGACCGGAGCGCGCACAATGATCGAGCAGGGCAAACATCAGATCAATCCCGGCTACACGCCGGGCAGACTTCAGGCCGAAAAGGCGCAAACCCAGCACAATCCCCATTCCGTCAATGCCGACGATGTCGCTTTCGCAGACGTCTGCCGCCAGTTCCTTGTCCTTGCGCAAATTTACCAGCTTTGCGACGTTGAGCGCAGTGTGGCGGATGGAATGGCGATCTGCCATTGCCTGTTCGGCCCGTCCGACTGTTTGTTCGAGCGTGAGCAGGTCAACGGGGACAGAAAAGAAAGTAATGCGCCGACTGTTTTGCCGGGGTTGTGTTCTGGTGTCGGTTTCCCCCATGCCCCGGCGATACAATCTGCCTTCGCATGCGGCAACAAGGTTCTTGCAGCAGGACTTGTCAGCCCAGTGGCACTTGTGTCGGCTGGCCTGACGATGCGGTAACGCCGCCATCTGCAACAATGATGGAGCCGTGCATATAGCTTGCATCGTCCGAAGCAAGGAAGCTGACGATACCAGCCATTTCGGACGGTTGGGCCGGACGTTGGGCGGGGATGCCCTTGAACCAGTCTTCAAGCAGGCCGGGGACGGCCTTGAAAGCACTGGTTGCCGGAGTTTCCACGAAGCCGGGGCAAAGCGCGTTTATCCGCACGCCTTCTCGTGCATGATAGACGGCCATTGCCTTTGTCAGGCTGATGACCGCACCTTTCTGCGCGCAATAGGAAGGGTAAGCGCCATCGCCGTAAAGCCCGGAGATCGATGCAATGTTGATAATGGTGCCGCCGCATTTTTTAAGGTGCGGCATGGCTGCGCGCGAGGTGAAGAACACGGAATCCAGATTGATCGCACAGCTTTTGCGCCAATCCTCCGTCGAGTGTTCAGGGATCAGCGCGACCGCGCCTTTTGCCGCATTGTTGACGAGGATATCGAGCTTGCCCGACATTTCGACGGCCTTGTCGATCAAGGCTGCGACATCGTTTTCATCGCTGACATCGGCGCGCATGAAACGGGCGGCAGGATTGCCGATTTCGGCCATCGCCTTTTCGCCTGTTGCCGCGGTTCTGCCGCAAAACAGGACTTCGGCCCCGTCTTCCACGAGGCGTTTGACGATGGCGAGACCGATCCCCTCTGTCCCGCCTGTCACAATGGCCGTTTTGCCGCTGAGTTTACCCACGCTGCCTAATCCTTGTCCCAGCGGGTGATGTCCATGCCGCTTTCGATACCCATTGGCCGGTAAGCGCCCAGAATGGCTTGCTCGAATGTGCCGACGGTTTTTTCCACCCGCCCATCGGGTTCGGTCATCGTAATGTGCGACAGGCGCTGGACATGGTAATTTTCCATTTTGCCGGGGTCACAATCGGCAACGGCAAAATCCTCTCGCTCGACGCGCAAATCGCCATGATAGTTGCCGTGGAACCATTCCGGGTGGAAATAGCCGATGCCTTTCATCTGCATCTGGTGAAAGGGCTCGAACTCCAGCCGGTAAGGCCCGGTGCCATAGTCCACTGTCAGAACGCCGCTTTCTGGCCAGAGTGTGCCCGGCACCAGCACCGTTTCCATGTGCGCATTTTCAGTTTCAAGGAACTGGTCGGGGCCGGTGCCGTCAGGGCACATGACCGAACGTTTGTTCCAGATGTGGCCGCTGGGTTCGGCGGCGATATGGAAGAAAAAGCTCTTGTCCGCGAAGTTCAACGGGGTCCATTGCCAGAAATAGCCCTGTTCACCGGCCAGCGGGTTGGGTTGCGGATCGGACATGCCGATGGGGCGCGTCCCCCATGACCTGTCCCGCGTTCCGGTGCATTTGGGTGAAAGGTCGATACGACGGCCGTCAATGCTGACCCAGCCGGTCCAGTGCCCGTTCTGCGTGAGGCGAGTGTAATCGAGGAAACCCTTGGTGCCGACGCGCCGCATAAAGCGAGGTTCCTCAATCGGGAAAGCCCGGCCCGTGATGGTAATGTCCGCAGCGATGCCGTCGTGTTCCTCGACGATAATGCGCAACTTCTGCAATGGTTCGACAACTTCGATACGGATCGGACCGATGGATGTATCCATGCGGTCAGTCAGAACCCGGCTCCCGCGCAGGCAGTGCTGTACGCCATCGACCTGTATGGAGATTGCGCCGTCAATGATGTTGAGGTGCGGGTAGATTCCCATGCCAACAAGGAAGAACAGCGATCCATCCGGCTCGTAGCCGTTGAACCAGTAACGATCGTAAAAATTGCGGTCGGTGCCAGAATAGGCGATCGGTTCTGGTGTCTGGTGGATCGGGAAATCGTCGGCCTTGGTCAGCATGAGTGGCTCCGGTATGGAAGGTCAGAAATTGGCGGATGAAATGCGTTGGGATTCAACTGAACTGCGCAGAAAATCCCAAATCTCGGAGTTGAGCGCACCCGCGACGGCACTGTCGTCGGCCTCAATCGCGGCGTGCAGGTCAATCAGGTGGGTTTTCAGAACCTCATTCTCGCGTGTGAGGGACGAGATACGCAGGTCTTCCTCGTCAGGGGTAAGCGGCGGTGTCTGGCCGAAGTGGATAGCGCAGCGCGCGACAAGCGCCCGCAAAACCTTGTTTTCCGCATGAAGCCGCGCAGCGGCGCCGTCCCATTGTTCTGCCACCATGTCGAGCATCGCAGCGGCCATGCCGACATTGCCAGCGCGAAAGCCTGTAAGCTGGGGCATAATATCATCGCGCAAAACAGTGGCGAGAAATTGCGTGGCGTCGGGGATCGCGGGTTTCATAGCTTGCCCATCAGTTCGAGGATTGCACGGTCTTGCGCATTGCGCAGCCACCATGCCGCATAAGCGTGGATGACGAAGGGTGTTTCAACAGCCCCCCAGGCATGGGCGCAGCTGTTCCAGATCGCCTGGCCTTTCACGCACATCATCAATTCCCACCAATGGAGGCGATCCGGGTCAGCGCGAAGGCCGCTGGCGTTTTCCCATATCGCGATGGCCTCTTCACGCGGGGCAAGCCCGCTGCGACGTTCATCCTTGCCGAAGGAGAAGACGCGGGCCATGCTCCATGCCAGATCTTCGAGCGGGTCGCCCAGATGAGCCATTTCCCAATCGAGCACCGCAATAAGTGTGCCTTCATCGTCATAGAGGAAGTTCCCGGCGCGAAAGTCGCCGTGGACCATGGCCAGTTTTTGCGCAGGCGTCGGCGGGTTGGCGCGCAGCCAGCGGATTGCGGCTCGCGTTACGGGTTCTGGCCCGACGTCGTTGGCGTCAAGCTGGCCTTCCCAGTAATCGAGTTGCTGCATCGCCGTGTTTTCAGGCGTTGCCGGAACCATGAAGGAGAGGTCCAGCGCCTCGCAAGGCACAGCGGCCAGTTTGCCCATGGTTGACCACATCTGTTGCGAAACGCGCGGCAGGCGATCTTTCCACGCTGGTTCCTGCAACTGGTATTCGCTGTTGTGGAACCCGCGCAAATCCTCCGCCAGCGAAATGGCACCGTCAAAGTGTGACGCGTCTTCTTCCAGCAAGATCATGCGCGGGACGGGGACGCCGTGGCCATATATGGCCTGATAGGAAAGGTATTCGTGGCGGCGGTCGCTATCGACATTGCTGGCGGGCGGATCGCGCCGCAAGATCAGCTTGTCCTGATGCGCGCCGGCTTCATCCGTGTAGGCAAGGTCGAAGCGGAATGTCTCGCGCGATGCGCCAAGGGGCAGGCGCTCCAGATTGCTGATGGCGATATCGCGCCAATCGGGAAAGCGTTTGGCGAGATACGTGCTGAGCGCACTGTCGGTAATATCTCTCATATTGCGCGCAATTTCTCGGCTGGATCGGGCATGTTTTTGCCCACAATGTCGTCAACGACATGCGCCGGGTTTTCCCGGCAGGTGACACATCTGGAACTCTGCACCGATCAGCCTCTCTCACATCCTCAAATTGTCCCCGCGCATCCGGGTGGCTTTCCCGTTGTGCGATATTGTCAGACGATATTGCACGGGCGGGCGGTGGGCTGCAAGGGCTAATATGGAACGAGCCTCCACCGGATAGACAATTGCTTGTCCACCTTCTGCTGTTTGCGTGTTGCGGCTGGCGATATTGACACGCGTGCGTGGCGCGGGTGAAGAGGCTGATCAGGAGAGTCCTTTTCCAAGATGGGAACACCCACCAATGCAAACACCTTATGAATCGCTGAAAATCGAAACCGAAGGCCCTGTTGTTACAGTTTCGCTCAACCGGCCGAAGCAGATGAACACGCTGACCCCGGAATCGATGCGGGAACTGGCGAATTTTTTCACAAGTCTGAATGATCGGCTGGATATCCGGGTTGTCATTCTTCGTGGGGAAGGGCGGGCTTTCTGTGCCGGGGCTGACCTTGGTTCGGACCTTTTTGCTCCGCCGGGGCCAGGGCGTGCGCAACGCCAGATGGCAATGCAGAAGTTGGCGTCCAGCGTGGTTGCGACGATGCGCGCCTGCCCGCAGCCGATCATAACCTTGCTGAAAGGCCCGGTATGTGGCGGCGGTTTCTCAATGGCGCTTGGCTCTGATGTTCGCCTGGCAACGCCTGATACGAAAATGAATGTCGCCAACCTGAAAGTGGGGCTTGGCGGGCCGGATATGGGGTCCGGCTATTTTCTTCCTCGCCTGATCGGGCTGTCGGCAGCATCGGCGCTGATGTTCACGGGCGATTTCATTGATGCCCAGCGTGCCTTTGACCTGACACTGGTTGCCGAACTGGCAAATGACGATGCAGCACTGGATGCCCTTGGCAAGGCGTGGGCCGGGCGGATGCTTCTGGCATCGCCAATGGGGCTGCGACAGACCAAGCGGGCGCTTAATGAACTGGTCGATATCAATGGGCTCAGTGCGGCTCTCGCGCTGGAGGACTTGCAGCAGACGATGCTGCTTGAAACAGCCGATCATCGCGAGGCGGTCGCCGCATTCCTCGAAAAACGCAAACCGGACTATCGCGATGAATAAAACTCCCCGGCGCGGGCCTTTGCAGGGCGGCATGATGGATGTGCCGATGCTGGTTTCGGAAATAATCGCTTACGCTGCCCGATACCACGGCGATACGGAAGTCGTGGGCCGCCGGGTCGACCATTCCATAGAGCGTTCTAACTGGGCCGGGATTCACAAGCGCGCAGCCAGGCTCGCCAATGCGCTCATTGCACATGGCTATGACGAAAACGCCCGCATTGCCACGCTTACCTGGAATACGCTGGATCATCTTGTCATGTTCTATGGGGTGCTGGGGCTTGGCATCCCGCTCCATACGCTCAACCCGCGGCTGACACCGGATGATCTTGCCTACATGGCGGATCTTGTCGAGGATGATATCTGCTTCTTCGATGCACCGAATGCTGAGCTTGCCGCGCAGTTGGCTAAGGCGACTGACGCAATTCGATGCTATGTCTTTCTTGGAGAGGCGATTCCGGCAGAGGCGCAAAACCTGCCCGGGATCATGACGATTGGTGATTTTCTGGGCGATGCTGGCGATACGATCGACTGGCCTCGTTTCGAGGAAGATCGGGCGGCTACGATCTGTTTCACGTCGGGCACGACGGGCAGGCCGAAAGGCGTTGTCTATTCCCACCGCTCTATCACACTGTGCTCGATGAACATGTCGAGTGCGGACATGTATGCCCACAGTCTGCCTGGCGAAGCTGAAACCGTCTTGCCGATTGCCGCGATGTTCCACTCTAACGCCTGGATGATGCCGTTTACTGCGCCGTTGAACGGGCAGAAGCTGGTATTGCCGGGGCGGCGGCTTGATGCCGAAGCTGTTGTCGATCTGATCCTTGCGGAGGATGTGACAATGGCCGGGGGGGTGCCGACCATCTGGCTCGACATCGTCAGTGAACTGGAAAAGCGCGGCATCGAGTCAACTAGTTTGCGCACGGCACTGGTTGCCGGCACACTTCTGCCCTTGTCCACGGCTGAAGCTATGAGAAAGCACGGGATCGTGCCACGCCAGACCTGGGGCATGACGGAAGTGCCGGGGGCCGCGCGTGCTTCGCCGCCGCGTGGCGCGATTTCGCTGGACCCGGATCAGCAAATGGAACTTGCCCTGAACAGGCAAGGGCGCGTTGCCATGCATGCCCAGCTACGGGTCGTGGACGAGGATGGTGTGCGCCTGCCGGAAGATGGCCAGTCCAGAGGCATGCTCCAGGTGCGCGGCCCGATGGTATGCGGGCGCTATCTGGGTGAGGAGGGCGCTCCTGCCGAATGGCTCGACACCGGCGATATCGCTGTAATCTATCCGGACTCGACCGTTGCCATTGTCGACCGCGCCAAAGATGCCATCAAATCCGGTGGTGAATGGATCGCATCCCCGGTTCTGGAACAGGCAGCCATGCAGCACCCCGGTGTGCGCGAAGCAGCCGCCATCGGGATACCTGACCCGCGCTGGCAGGAACGGCCGATGCTCGTGTGTGTGGGGGAGCCTGGGGTGGACCGGCCCGATGATGAAACGCTCAAGGCATCCATGCTGGAGCATGTCGCCAAATGGTGGCTTCCCGACAGGATTGCATGGGTGGAAACCTTGCCGCACACGCCGACTGGCAAACTCGACAAGGTGGCTCTGCGGGGTTTGATGGGGGTTACGCAGCCATGACGCTTCCGCTGGAAAACCAGATCAGGGCAGCTTTCGCCGCAGAGCGGGCCAACATGCAAAAAGTGACGGACCCGGATCAGATTCCGCCCGATTTTGAATGTATCAGCAACGCATGGCTGACGGCGCATCTGTGCAAGGCAGTTCCCGGCGCAGAAGTTGTTGGCCACAGCCTTGGTGAGCCGGATGAAGGGACGAACAACCGTCGGCGGATTTTGCTGCAATACAATGATGCCGGTGCAGCGGCTGGATTGCCCTCCAGCATTTTTGCCAAGGCAACCAACGGGCTGCGCAATCGTCTGATGCTTGCCCATTCCGGCGCGATTCACTGCGAAGTAACATTTTACCGGGAGGTCCGCGACGGGATAACCTTTGAAACGCCTCGTGCATTTCATGCAGCCTATGATCCGCACAGCTTCAATTCGATTATCTTGCTGGAAGATCTGGGTGACAGCGCCTTTCTCGATCTGACCTCGCACGGCAGCCCTGACCTGATGCGCAGGCAATTAAGCCTGCTTGCCCGCCTGCACGCGAGCGGCTTTGGCGGGGCCGGGATGGCATCGCGTCTCGCCAACCTGCCAAGCTGGAAAACGCGGTTCAGTGCGCTGATGCAGGTCAATCTGGAAAAGGCCTGCACAGACGGGCTGGCGGTGTGCCGTGATCGTATCCCGGCAGACCTTTGGGAGCGGCGTGCGGAAATCTGGCCTGTCACGGTGGCATCGCTTGATTTTGAGGCAAGCACCGGGCCGACGCTCTGCCATGGCGACGTGCATTTGCATAACTGGTATTTTCGCCCGGATGGCACGCTGGGTATCAGCGATTGGGGCGTGACGCATATCGGGCCGTGGGGTCGCGATCTTGCCTATTGCCTTGTGGCTGGCCTTCCGGTTGACGTGCGTCGGTCGCACGAAGACGAACTCATGCAGCATTATCTGGATGCGCTTGTTGCCAATGGCGGCCCGGCAATCACGTTGGACGAAGCCCGCACAGCCTGCAAAAGCGGGATCATGACTGCGCTCGCGTTCTGGACGATGACCGCAGCGCCAGTTGCGGAAATGCCCGATATGCAGCCCGCAGATACGGCGCTGGCATTTGTCGAGCGTCTCGCAGCGGCAGTCTCTGACTGGAATGCGCTTGATTTTGAACAGACCCCCTGACGCCGCCCTGGTTACAATCATCCAGCCACACCGAACTGGATGCTTGCTAACATGGGTGCTTGCGGCATAGTCTGACAAAAACAATGGCGGCATGTTTCGTCTGGAACATACCCGCCACAGATAACTTGCCTTCGTTCCAGCCTGCACGACGCCGGACATGAAACGGGGCTGGCGAGAGGAGTTGGAAGTGAGCACTAGCCTTGCTGAAAAGGTGCGTCCTGCGGGTGTTGCCTGCGAAGAGTTCGACGTTCTCATAATCGGGGCCGGCATTTCCGGTATTGGCAGCGCCTATCACCTTCATACGCAGTGCCCGGACAAGAGCTTTGTTGTTCTGGAATCGAAGGCGCGGTTCGGCGGAACCTGGGATACCCATACTTATCCGGGGGTGCGCTCCGATTCGGATCTTTATACTTTCGGCTATCGCTTCAAGCCCTGGGTCGGGCCGCCGATCGCGACCAGTCAGGCGATCAAGGCATACCTCAACGATGTCATTGAGGAGAACGGCCTCGACAGTCACATCCGGTATCAGACCGAGATTTCGCGCTGCACATGGTCAAGCGAAGAAAACAGGTGGACGGTCGAAACCCGTAATGCCGACGGCACGCCGGGGACGACATACCGCTGCAATTTCCTGTGGATGTGTTCGGGTTACTATGACCACAAGAACCCGCACTTGCCGGACTGGCCGGGAATGGCCGATTTCAAAGGGCGGTTGGTCCATGCCCAGACCTGGGACAAGGATCTTGACTACAAAGGCAAGAACGTCGTCGTGATCGGGTCCGGCGCAACCGCCGCCACTGTCATACCGGCGATGGCGGACGATGCCGCACATGTGACGATGCTGCAACGGTCCCCCACCTATTTCTTCTGTTATCCGAACAAGAGCGAACTGGCTGACCGGCTGCGGCTGATCGGTGTGGACGATGAAACAGTCCACCGCGTCGTGCGCCTCGAATATCTTCATAACCTGAAAATGCTTGATCGGCGCTCGCGCGAAGAACCTGAGATCGTGTTCGACGAATTGAAAGAGCTGATACGGCAATATGCAGGGGAGGATTTCGAGTTTGAGCCGCACTTCACCCCATCATACCGCCCATGGCAACAACGCCTTGCGTTCATTCCCGATGGCGACATGTTCACAAAGATCAGGGAAGGCAAGGTATCGGCTGTAACTGACCGGATCGACCATTTCACGGCTGACGGGATCAAACTTGAGTCAGGTGACGAGCTAAAGGCGGATGTGGTCATTGCTGCCACGGGGTTCAACCTGCTGATGATGGGCGGCATTGAATTCGTGGTCGATGGCAAGCCTGTCGACTGGTCGCAAACGACCACGTATCGCGGGATGATGTTTACCGGCGTGCCCAATCTTGCATGGGTCTTCGGATATTTCCGGGCGGCCTGGACCTTGCGGGTGGATCTGGTGGGGGATTTCGTTTGCCGTCTGCTGCAACACATGGCGGATAAAGGGGCAAGCAAAGTGGAAATCGCCATTCCCCCCGCGCTGGCGAATGAGCCAAAGTTGCCGTGGATAGAGGATGACAATTTCAACCCCGGCTATCTTATGCGCGATCTGGCCAAGCTGCCGAAACGTCTGGGTGACAGGTCGGAGTGGCGCCATAACCAGAACTACTGGCTGGAAGCGGAAGAAATCCCCGCGACCGACCTTGATGGCCCGGAATTTCGTTACAACTGAACACCATATACATTTGCCAAATAGCAGGGGAAAACTGTGGGGAAGAGCCTGATTGCAATTTCGCTGGCTGCATTGCTGGCGTTGGGTGGCTGCTCGAAAAGCGCGGATGACGGCTCGGCCTGGGAAGCATTGCTGGCAGCCAGCAAAGACCCTGCGGACTGGGTGACACACGGCGGTAATTTTGAAGAGCAGCGTTTCAGCAAGCTCACGCAGGTAACTGACAAGAACGTGACGGACCTTGGTCTTGCATGGACATATGAGTTCGATACGACCCGCGCGCAGGAAACCACGCCGCTTGAATATGATGGTGTGCTTTATGTAACCTCTGCATGGTCGAAGGTGTTTGCGTTCGTGTCCGCCAGTGGCAAGCTGCTCTGGAGTTATGACCCCGAAGTGCCCGGCGAATTCGGCGCGAAAGGATGTTGCGATGTCGGCAACAGGGGCGTGGCGATCTATGACGGGAAGCTATATCTCGGTACATTCGATGGTCGCCTGATTGCGCTCGATACCAAGACGGGCAAGCCTGTCTGGTCGGTTGTGACGGTCGATCAGTCGAAGACCTACACGATTACCGGCGCACCCCGGATCGTGAAGGGCAAAGTCCTGATCGGCAATGGCGGGGCAGAACTTGGCGGGCGCGGCTATGTGACAGCATACGACGCGGAAACCGGGAAACAGGCGTGGCGCTTCTACACGGTGCC
>JAGREQ010000329.1 GCA_020446465.1 Novosphingobium sp.
TCGACGAAGTTCACATGCTGTCTCGCAATGCTTTCAACGCCTTGCTCAAGACACTTGAGGAGCCACCCGCCCATGTGAAGTTCCTTTTCGCAACGACCGAGGTGGACAAACTGCCCGTCACGGTCCTTTCGCGCTGCCAGCGTTTTGACCTTCGCCGGATTCCTGCGGGGATGTTGCAAGACCATTTTGGCGCAATATGCCAAAAGGAAGGCGTAGAGGCAGAGGATGAGGCGCTGGCCCTGATTGCGGGCGCGGCGGAAGGCTCGGTTCGCGATGGCCTGTCCATACTCGATCAGGCGATCGCCCATGTGGACCTTGATAGCGCGCATGAAGGAACAGTCGTCCTGGCCGCGAAAGTGCGCGACATGCTGGGCCTTGCCGACAAATCGGCCCAGCGCGCGCTTTTTGCCGCGTTGCTTGATGGCGATGGCCCGGCACTGCTGGACCGGGTGGATACACAATACGCGCTGGGGGTGGAGCCGCTGGCGCTCATGCGCTCGCTGATGGATCTCACCAACCGCATTACTGTCGCGCAAGTGGGCGGCAGCGGAGGCGATGCGCCGACGGCAGAAGAACGTGCGGCGATTGACACCTGGGCGGAGCGGTTGAGCGCATCGCAACTGCATCGGCTGTGGCAATTGTTGCTGAAAGGCCATGACGAAGTGCGCATGGCGCCCGATCCGATGGTCGCTGCGCAAATGGCGTTGTTGCGGGTGATGCACGCCAGTGACATGCCTGACCCTGGTTCTCTGGTGAAGAAGCTGGAAGAACTGGCCGCGAATGCCGGTGCGGCTGCTGCATTGCCTGACGCAGGGGCGACGGGCGATTCTGCCCCTACCGGCGCGGCGCGAGTGGCAGGGGTTTCCGCCACTGCGGAGTCACAGGAAAAGGAATGGTCGGCGCTGGTCAACCGGGTCGATGCGGCAGGGCATTTGCGCGTGGCACAGATCATGCGGGACTGGGTGCGGGTAATCGAGCTTGCGCCGGGGCGTTTGCTCTATGCGCTGGTGCCCGGAATATCGCTGGAACCGGCGCAGGATATGCGCGATGCCTTGTTCAATGCGACCGGCACACGTTGGCAGGTTGAACCAGGCGAGGGCGAGGGCGCACCGTCCTTGCTGGAGCGGGAAGAGGCACAGAAGGCAGAGCAGATGGCGGCTATGCGCCGTGATCCGCTGGTCGAGGCGGCGTTTGCGGCATTTCCGGACGCCCGGATTATCGAAGAAGACAAGGCACCGGCTACGCATGAGCGTGGCTGGTCGCGCCAGGCAAAAGGACAATAACGACATGAAGTCGATGGAAGAAATGATCAAGGCGGCCCAGCAGGCTGCCGAAACAATTCAGAAACAGATGGGTGAAGCTCAGGCCAAGCTCGATTCAGTGGAGGTAGAAGGCCTTTCCGGTGGCGGGCTGGTCAAGATCCGCTGCACGGCAAAAGGACGCATTCTGGGCGTTTCGATCGATGACAGCCTGATCCAGCCATCCGAAAAACAGATGCTGGAAGATCTGGTTGCGGCTGCTTTCAACGACGCGCGGACCAAGGCCGATCAGGCCGCGAATGCGGAAATGCAGAACATTCAGCAGGGCATGGGGCTGCCGCCGGGGTTCAACATTCCGGGAATGGGCTGAAAAACAGGCATTACACCCTTGCAATGCCATCCTCTGGCGTTGCGGGGGCGACGGTCAATCCACAACTGCATCTCGCAGGCCATTGCGGCCTGCCATATCGCACCCCATATTCTCCGGGAAATGCACGGGCTTTTGCGCAAAATATGCGCAGACGCGGCAATTTGCCGCGGCCCGATGAAATGGACGGAACAGTTTTGAAATGACGCAGATGACACTTCTCCCCTTGCTCCCCTTGCGCGACATTGTCGTGTTTCCGGGTATGGTTGTCCCGCTTTTTGTCGGGCGCGAAAAATCCGTTGCAGCGCTCGAGGAAGTGATGTCCGGGGACAAAGATATTTTCCTTCTCGCGCAACTTGACCCATCCTGTAACAACCCTGACCGCGACGATCTTTATGATGTGGGCGTCATTGCCCAGGTCTTGCAGCTGCTGAAACTGCCTGACGGGACTGTGCGTGTTCTTGTCGAAGGCAAGCAGCGCGCACGTATCGAAGCCATGCGGGAAGAACGCGATTTTACTGTCGCGCAAGTGGAGCTTGTCGATCCGGTTGAGGTTGAAGGCGCCGAAGTTTCGGCAATGATGCGCAGTGTGCTCGAACAGTTTGGTGAATATGCCAAACTGAACAAGAAGCTGCCCGAAGATATTGGCGAGCAGCTTACCCAGATCACCGATGCTGCACAGCTTGCCGATACGATTGCCGGCCACCTCAACACCAAAGTTGCGGAAAAGCAGGCACTTCTGACCGAACCCGACCCCGCCCGCAGGCTGGAAATGGTCTATTCGTTCATGGAAGGTGAGCTTTCTGTCCTGCAGGTGGAGCGCAAAATCCGCGGGCGCGTGAAGCGCCAGATGGAAAAGACCCAGCGCGAATACTACCTCAACGAACAGCTCAAGGCGATTCAATCCGAACTGGGCGGCGGTGACGGTGAGGACGGCGATGAGCTGGCCGAACTGCAGGAAAAGATCAACACGCTCAAGCTGTCGAAAGAGGCAAAGGCCAAGGCCACTGCCGAACTCAAGAAGCTGAAGGCCATGCAGC
>JAGREQ010000330.1 GCA_020446465.1 Novosphingobium sp.
TCCCTGTGCCGCAACCGTGTGGCTGCGAGTCGGGAAAACCTTGGTGATGCAGGCCGTTTTGAGGCCAGCCTCTGCGCTGCCCATAGTGGCGCGCAAACCGGAACCGCCAGCGCCGACGACCACCGTATCATAAGTATGATCGATAATCTTGTAAGCGGCCTGTGTGGAAGCGTCGGATGCCATTTTATGCGCCTCCCAGCGCCAGTCGAATGATGCAGAACAGCGCGAAAGCAGCACCGGCGAATGCAACCAGGTTTAGCGCCGCAATCGCCGCAAACTTGTTGGCATGATCGTGGACGTAATCCTCAATCATCACCTGCATACCAAGGCGCGCATGCCAGAACGTGCTGATAACCAGCAGCGCCATGGCCGTTGCCGGAACAGGTGCCGAAAGCCATTCATACGCCGTTGCATAACTGAGGTCCGGCAGCAGCAGGACCGAAACGATGAACCATGTCATCAACAGCAGGTTGCCGATGGCAGTGAAACGCTGAACGAGCCAGTGATGCGCGCCGCTGTGGGCGGAACCAAGCCCCCGCACGCGTCCGATGGAAGTACCGTTACCCATAAATCGATCCTCCCGTCAGCGCATGAACACGACTGCCCAGAAGGCAACCGTCAGAATGATGGCAATGATCGGCGACAGGATCGACCACAGGTTGTTGGTCTGCAATTCGAACCCCGCCCCGATGTCGAGTACGAAGTGGCGCAGCCCGCTCATCAAGTGGGTGAAAAGCGCCCAGGTCAGGCCTATCATCACGACATAGCCCAGCGGCGATGTCATCAGTGATGAGAACACCTCATAATAGGCCGGCCCAGCGGCCAGAGCGCCAAGGAACCAGAGCATCACGAACAAGCCGACGAGCGCAAGCCCGTTGCCGGTGACGCGGTGAAGAATTGAAACCAGCATGGCTGGCCCCCAGCGCCATATCTGGAGATGCGGTGACAGCGGACGGTTAGCCATTCTCGCCTTCCTGTTGCGTTTGGACGCGCCCGTGCCACCCCATGGCAAACATTTCAGGCGCGAAGAGATGCTCCCCCAATACTCAAAAGGCGCGCCAAGGCAAGTCATCCATGCAGTTTTGCGTTTGCCATACTGTGCGCTATGCGCCTTTTTATGGGAAAAAGCTGGAAACTACAGGCAGAAGCCTCACGAAAGCGCGTGCAAGAAGCGCTGCTGGCGCACGAAGATGCACTCGATTGGGATTGGGATATTGTTCTCAGCGGGCGCGAAGTTGCCGACGACCAGCCCGAAGACTGGATTCTCGAAGCCTATCTGCCCAGAAAGCCGACCAAGGCAGATCGCGCCGCAGTCGCAGCTCTGTTTGGCAAACGCCCGCCCCGGCTAAGTGCGGAGGAACTGCCGGATGAAGACTGGGTGACACTGAGTCAGGAAGGCGTGGAACCTATCCGCACTGGCCGGTTTCATGTCCACACGCCGGAGTTTTCATCGCTTGCGGAAAAAGGTGTCGTCAATTTCGCGATTCCCGCCAGCCAGGCATTTGGCACCGGACAGCATGAAACGACGGCAGGCTGCCTCGCAATGCTGGACGCCATGAAACGCAAGGGCGTTCTCGCCCGCAACGTGGCGGATATCGGAACGGGCACCGGCTTGCTGGCGTTTGCCGCCCTTGCCCTGTGGCCCCGCGCTCTCGCCACGGCCAGCGACATTGATGACGTCTGTGTCGATGTCGTGGAACGTAACGCAGCGGATAATGGCGTTGCGATGGGCGGAGGCCCCGGCGCGCTCACCATGGTGGTCGCAGACGGTATGGAGCATCCCGTGCTGCAGGCCCGCGCGCCTTATGATCTTTTGATTGCCAACATTCTTGCCGGGCCGCTGGTGGAGCTCGCACAGGATTTTGGGAAAGCCGTCCTTCCAGGCGGAAACCTGTTGTTGGCGGGCCTGCTGACCAGCCAAGAGGCGGCTATCCGCGCCGCTTATCGCAAGGCCGGGTTCAGACTGGCCCAGCGGATTACAAACGGGGACTGGTCGATCCTCTGGCTCCGCCGCCGCAGCGTCAAGCCCTCGCACCCCGGCCGCGCGCATCGGCTCCCGCAATGGGCGCGGCGCTGGTGAATTGAACCGGCAACATTGCGTCCGGGCCGTTTGTATGGTCTGACCTTGCAAGATCGCATGCCCACACCCGGAGAGGATAAGATGAAACTGGAATCGCTCGCCCTGCACCACGGCTATACGTCGGAAGCCACGACCAGAGCAGCCGCAGTGCCGATTTACCAGACGACCTCATACACTTTTGACAACACCCAGCATGGTGCGGACCTGTTCGACCTCAAGGTCGAAGGCAACATCTATACCCGCATCATGAACCCTACGACGGCCGTGCTGGAAGCACGTGTGGCAGAAATGGAAGGCGGCGTTGCAGCACTTTGCCTTGCCTCCGGCATGGCCGCCATCACTTACGCGATCCAGACCATTGCCGAAGCTGGCGACAATATCGTTTCCGTCAGCCAGCTTTACGGCGGAACCTACAACCTCTTTGTCCATACCTTCCCGCGTCAGGGGATAGAGGCACGGCTCGTCACGCATGACGATTATGCGGGGATGGAAGCGGCGATTGATGACCGGACAAAAGCCATCTTCCTCGAATCGATCGGCAATCC
>JAGREQ010000331.1 GCA_020446465.1 Novosphingobium sp.
ATTTATGGCCGCTTCAACGAAGCCTTGCAGAGTTCCAGCGCCGCCCTTGCCGGGCTTCCGGAAGGCACGCCGGACTGGATCAGGGCGCAGGACATTACCCTGCAGGCGCGCGCAGAACTTGAACGTGCGAAAAAGGGCGGTAAATCTGGCAAGAATGGCTGATGATCGCTCCGCACCGCTTCGCCTTCCCGCTATCGCCGGGATTGCGCTCCTTTCCGCTGTTCTGGGCTTTGCCGGGGGCTGGGCTGCACCGCTGACCGGGGTGACACGCCATGCGACTGAAAATGTCGTGCGCGACTATATCCTCGATAATCCCGAAATCCTGCCGCAAGCGATCCAGAAATTACAGGCACGCGAAGCCGCCGCGCGGGTGGAGCCAATCCGCAAGGTAGTCGAAACGCCTTTCCCCGGCGCATTTCTTGGCAACCCCAAAGGGGCCGTGGTCCTGGTGGAGTTCAGCGATTATGCCTGCGGATATTGCCGGCAGAGCATGGCTGACGTTGATGCGCTGATTGCCGAAAACCCTGATCTGAAAGTGGTTTTGCGCGAATATCCGATTCTTTCGCCGCTCAGCACACAGGCCGCACGCTGGGCACTGGCAGCCGCACAACAGGGCAAGTTCGCTGCATTCCACAGTGCCATGTTCAAGGTTGGCCGACCAAGCGAGGCCAACATCCAGAAAGCCGCGCAACAGGCAGGGCTGGACATTGCAAAGGCACGTCAGGCTATCACCTCACCTGACATCGAGGCAGAAATCGGGCGCAACCTTTCCATCGGTCAACGCATGGGCTTTGATGGCACCCCCAGTTGGGTGATCGGCGACAATGCCTTTTCCGGCGCGCTGGGCAAGGAGGCTCTTGCCAAAGCCATCGCCGACGCACGGGGCAAATGAACGCGAAGGCGCAACGCCTCAGTTCAGGCAGATTACCGCTGACATGCAGCGCCGTTGCCGGCCTGTTGTATGGCCTTGCGTTCCTGCCGGCCACAGCTTTGGCGCAAACGCCCCCGAACCCGGCGCCTGAGGCGATTGCCCCGGCCTTGCTCCAGCTCCAGCATGACGATGCGCGGCTCCAGAATATCGGCTGGCAGCTTATCCGCTCCAATGCGCCGTTCTGCACTGAAACCCGCCCTGCCATCGGCTTGCTGGTGCAGGATGCACGCGACTACAGCGACCCGGCCTCTATACGCAAAGCGCTGGGGATTACTGGCAACGTCTTTGTCGGCGCCGTCCCGACAGGTAGCCCGGCTGAGGCAGCAGGGTTGCGCGCGGGTGAAGAACTTGCCGCAGTGAATGGCAAAAACCTTGCGCGCACATACATAGAGCCGGGCCAAGGCGCGCCCGCAGCGCAAGCCGCGCTTGCACGGGCACTGGCGCGCAACCGCGAAGTTTCTCTCACCTTGCGCGATCAGGCTGGAAAAATGCGAGACATTCAGGTCGAAAGCGTAAAGGTCTGCCCCGGCCAATTTGCCCTGACTGCTGGCAGCCGCGCGGCGCAATCTGACGCCAGCCGGATTTTGATCGGACAAGCGTTTGCCGCAAGTGACCGGCCCAGCGACAAGCTGGAAGAAAGCGAGCTGGCCGCCGTCGTCGCGCACGAACTGGCCCATGTTCTGCTGCATCATTCGCAATGGCTGGATCAGGCAGGCCATGGCGATGAGCACGTTCATGCAAGCGAGCGCGAGGCAGACCGTCTGGCAGTGTGGCTGCTGGCCAATGCAGGGTACGATCCCGCTGCCATGGTCCGGCTTCTGCGCGGCTGGGGTCGCCGCAATGACCCCGGCCTTGCCCGGTTGCCCACGCACGGAAGCTGGGAAGACCGCGCCGCCCTCGTCGAACAGGAAATCGTGACCATGCGCGCGACATGGGCAACATCCGGCAAGGCTGACTGGCAGCGCCTGTTCAGCCGCGAACCCGCCTTAGTCCGACTACCCTCTGCCTTGTGCAAAAAACCTGACGCGCGCTGCAAAAGGCGTTAGAGACAACAGTCATGGCTGTGCTGCCCTTCAGGCCTACACCTTTCTTCGCCAACAAGGACCGCGCTTTCTGGCAATTGCAGATCGGCGGTTGGGGCGGGGCCATGGTGCTGCGCGCGATGACCAGCGTCGCCAATGAAAAGCCGCTTTCGTTTCTGGCGCTGGTGCTGATCGCCACGATCACCGGTTTTTCCATCAGCCTGATCCTGTCAGTGGTCTATCGCCAGCTTATAAACCGCCGCCCGCTTGTTACCTGGGGCCTGACAGCGATTGCGCTGGCTATCGCCGTCAGTATCTCGGCCTTCGTCAATGGCTGGGTCATCAGCCTGTATCAGGCCGGCAGCGAAACCAGCTTTGCCAAGCTCTTTTTCGGGGTGTTCTATATCGATCTCACCCTGCTCGGCGCATGGTCCGGGCTGTATTATGCGATCAATTTCTATTTGCAGGTGGAAGAACAGGCCGACCAGCTCATGCGACTGGAAAGTCAGGCGACCAGCGCGCAACTGGCCATGCTGCGTTACCAGCTTAACCCGCATTTCCTGTTCAACACGCTGAACTCAATCGGCGGATTGATCGAGGAGGGCGCGGCGACCCGGGCCGAGCGTATGGTTGCGTCCCTGTCGACCTTCCTTCGCACGACGCTGACTC
>JAGREQ010000332.1 GCA_020446465.1 Novosphingobium sp.
TCCGTGTACGGGAACTATGCCGAGAGTCTCCAGCCCGGTCAGATCGCGCCGGCGACCAGTGGCGGCGTTACGATCCTGAATGCCGGCGAAGTGCTGGAACCGTTCACAGGTGAGCAGATCGAAGCCGGTGTGAAATACGATGGCGGCGATTTCGGTGCGACGGTCGCGCTGTTTCAGCTGACCCGGCCAAATGCCATTGTTGCAAACCAGGTGTTCAGTGCATCGGGCGAGCAGGAGAATTCTGGTATCGAAGTGACCGTGTTTGGTGAGCCTGTAGAGGGCGTCCGCCTGATCGGCGGGGCGACCCTACTGGATTCCGAACTCTCCCGTACGGAAGGCGGTGTGAACCAGGGCAATTCACCGATTGGTGTTCCGGAGCTCCAGGCAACCCTGAACGGTGAATGGGATGTGCCGATGCTGGTGGGTCTGACGCTGGACGGCCGTATTGTGTTCACCGGTGAACAATATGTCGACGCGGCCAATGCAACGGCGCTCGACAGCTGGACGCGGGTCGATATTGGCGCACGTTACACCCTGGACGTCGCAGATCAGGCGCTGACACTGCGTGCACGCATCGAAAACCTGACCGATGAGGCCTATTGGGCATCGACCGGTGGGTATCCGGGGGCGAACTATCTCATTCTGGGCAATCCGCGCACCTTCATGATGTCGGCCTCGATCGACTTCTGAGGGAGACGGAATGCGCGCTTCCACCATCCGTGCTTGGGGCTGGATCCATAAATGGACCAGCCTCATCTGCACGGCGTTCCTGTTCATGCTGTGCCTGACGGGGTTGCCGTTGATCTTTCATGACGAGATTGATGCCGCCCTGAACCCCGCGACGTGGGAGCCTGCCAATCCCGGCGGGATGCATCTTGACCTTGATGACGTCCTGGCGGCGGCAATCGAGAACCGGCCCGGCGAAGTACCCATATTCATGAGCTTTGACATTGACCGGCCGGTCGTCAATGTCACCACCGGTGCCCGTGCAGACGTGCCGGGTAACGAAATGCATTTTGCCTCGTTCGACCTGACCAGCGGTGATCTCGTGCCACCGGCAGATGCCGGCGAAAGCGTGATGGAGTTCCTGTTGCAGCTGCATACGGACATGTTCCTCGGCCTGCCGGGCATGTTGTTCCTTGGCGCGATGGGCACACTTTTCGTGTTCGCAATTGTGTCAGGCGTCGTGCTCTATGCTCCATTCATGCGGAAACTAGATTTCGGTACAGTTCGCCGGAAACAGTCAGTGCGGGTGAGGTGGCTCGACTATCACAACCTGCTTGGCATTGTGACGACTGCCTGGGTGCTGGTTGTTGGCCTGACCGGTGTCGTGAACACGCTCGAACAGCCGATCATCGACACCTGGCGCGCCGCAGAGCTGGCAGACCTTGTCGCGGAGAATGAAAGCGTACCGGCAGGGGAGGCAACTGCCTCTCTCGATGAGGCGGTGAATGCTGCCGTTTTGGCAGCTCCGGAGATGACGCTACAATTCGTTGCTTTTCCGGGCAGCGGTTTTTCGACCGAGGCACACTATGCGGTGTTCCTGCACGGAAACACCGCTGTCACCGAGCACATCATTGCGCCGGTCCTGATCCATGCCGGCACCGGTGAGGTGGCTGGCCTGCGCCACATGCCATGGTATGCAAAGGCTTTGTCCTTGTCGCGGCCGCTGCACTTTGGAGACTATGGCGGCGTGCTCCTGAAACTGGTGTGGGCCGCACTGGATCTCGTCACGCTGATCGTGCTCGGCAGCGGAATCTATCTCTGGCTGGCACGAGGCAAACGGTATAGTCGGGAGGTGTTGTCGTGAGGCCGTCAGACCCGAACGTCCCTGAGCGGCGTGGTCTCATGATGATCTTCGCCTTCCCGGCGCTCGTGTTCACGATCAGCCTATCCGGACTCGTTTTGGCGTTGTTGTTTCAAGGCTGGCCAGATGCGCTTTCCGCGCTTGCGGCTGGAAGCAGCTTGTTTGCTCTCGGCTTTCTATTCATGAAACAGCGTTGAAGCGCTTCACGCTTGCTCCCGCGCTTGCGAGTGGTCGATCTGGTGGAATACGGCTTTACCGTTCTCTTTCGGCGGTCAGGTACAGTTCGAATGAGGTGCAGGAATTGATCGCCATACTGACGAGTTTGAAGCAGGATTCAAACAAATTTGCATAGCTCACTGGCGCGCAACTGGCGCGCAAATTCGGGTTTTTTATGTATTTTTCAGGACTTCTGTGATTGCGAAAAAACTCTAAAGCCTTGTAATTGTAGAGATTGTTATTGAGCGACTTTTCCTTCCGCATTTTTGTAATCGGCGGTCCGGGATCGAACCCAAATGCTACCATAAAGGGACGGCGGAGTGCGCGCTCTGGGAGCTTTGTATTTCTAACGAACTGGGACGTTATCTGAAGTTTCCGTATCGCGAGTCTTGGCCATCGGGACGGGCAACGTTCCTACACAGTTGCAGTTGACCAGCCGCAGTTCTGAACAATCAGGACGTCGTGTCATTCCCAATAACACTGATGGATGGATCCATTCTTCTAGCTGGAACGCCGTGCACATGCTTTCGAGAAGCTAGGAATTAAATAACATGTTGAGCGTCGTGAGGGAAAGAGTGTA
>JAGREQ010000333.1 GCA_020446465.1 Novosphingobium sp.
GCAATTCGAAGATCCGAATAGCTGCCGCCCAGCGTCAGTGCGCTCGTCAGCTTGACGTTGCCTTTGGCAAGGAGGCTATCCTTGTTTGCAGTGACTTGTTGGTCGAGAGACGAAAATCCTGATTGAAGATGCTCATAGCTTACTTCGAGATCACCTTTGATCGCTCCATCCGTCAATTCGCCCAGGTCGCCGCGGGCATTCAGTCGATATGCATCTGCCTTGCGGCTCTTTGTTCCCGCGGTTGGTATATCGTCAATCGTAAGGCCGCCATCGGTTGAATAAGACGAGCCAAAGCCCGGCCCCTGAGATCGTGCGATCTCTGCCTCGACATAGGTATTTTGCGAGCGTTGCAGTCGCACGTCTGCGCCGTAGAGCAGCTGATCTGCGCTGCCGGTTTTCTCGTTCATGCCTGTCACGCCGACGCGCATATGGCTGCCGAGCCATTGCTGAGCGCGTCCGCCATAGACATAGCCGCCGACATTCGAAGCCGCCGGGGTATATTCGTATGACACCGCAAGGTTGAGGTGGCTTCCACCCAGGGTGTCACTGCGGACAACGCCACCTTCGGCAGCCGTGGAGGACAACGGCCGGGTCAGAGACACGATGCCTTGTGTGTAGTTGATAGTATAGTCTTCGCCATACTGCAGGACCTGCCTGTTGATCACCTGGCCGGTGATACGGTCTCGGGTTTCGATGGCGACTGTTTCAGACCCGATGGTGATGTCTTGGTATTTCAGGAAATAGACGGAACCACCGGTGCCGCGAAGTACGTCATGCTGAGGCAGCGTGCCGGGCTGTGCGGCATAAAGCGAAGCCTCCGTGTTGCGCTCGTCTCTGTTCGGTGACGCTTGGGTGGAACGATATACAGCCGATGCACCATAGAGGGCTCTTTCATTGCGCAGAAACTGGGTGCCGGTTATCCTGGTCTTGAAATTTCCCCACATTGCATGGCTGTCTCCACGTTCGATACGGACGTAGAATTTCCCGCGTGTCGGTGCATCCTCAATCGCCGTCGAATCATCACCATAGACGGGATAGTACCGGTCCGGGTCAATGCGACGTAGGAATTGCCGAGGGTCCTTGGAATCCAAGCCCTTTAGAATGTCGCGTACATCGTCTTCACCGGTGTCTGCCGACGCCGTTATGAGGGTGCTGCCCTTCACCTTTCCCTTCAGATAGAAGGCGAGCCGCCCCTTGGAATAGAGGGAATCATATTCGCCGGGCTTCACGGCCTCAATTCCCTTGTCCGCAAAGCGATGGCCAACAGTGAGGTCTGCTAGGCCAACGTAAAACCACTCATTCGAGGGAATGTTGATATCCCGGTTGAACTCCAAGCCGTGGCCACTCTGGTCGTTTACTTCGACAGAAACCTGATGATCACCTGGCGGCAAAATTCGTTGCACAACGAAGGCGCCGGTTTGATCGACAGGCACCGGTTCTCCCAAGACGACGACATGGTTGCGGTCAGGTACATTGCGCCCGTAAACAGTGACCACGCCGCCGAATACGGGAATGTTGCGAACGGCCGTCGCATCCTGCGATTGACCTGGTGCCACGGCAAGGGGGCCGGGCTGGTGTTGTTCAATGATAGCCGTGGTTCGTGCCAGCTGTAGTGGCACGGTTTCATCATAGTTGCCCTTCCGGTCATAGACGCGCAGGACGTAACTGAGTTTGCGCGGTCCGTCGTTCGGCATGACCCACTTTGCCGTACCATCGTGTGCTATGGGAATGGTATGGACCGGCAAGCCCCGCTTTTCCTGGCCCGCTTCATAAATTCGGATTTGTGCGCGTTCGATCCAGGACCAATAGTTGGACGTGGCGAGGAAGTCTATTTCGCTGCCGGCCTGATAGGCCTGGCGAATCGGATCAGTCGAAACGTTGAGTTGGGTGCGTGTCTCCAGGCCATCGAATTTGACCTGGATGTCGACTGCCTCCAATGCCAGATCGGTGGTTCGCTTCTGGTCGGCCGGCTTCTTCGTGCCGGAAAGCGGCTGACCGTCAACGCTGATCGAAAATGGCAGGGCAGGGTCGTCTTGGGCGATTTCGATCTCTGTGTTCTTGCCGACTGGCAGGGTTCCCGTGGTGCTGTCGTCCTGATTGGCACCGCGCAAATGGTTTTTGCAGTCCGGCTGTGGAGCACAGTTCGAGGTCTGCGCCTGTGAGCTGCCTACAGTTGTGAGAAGCACCAACATGGCCAGTGAAGCAGCTGATTTCAGCCGGGTGACTTGAGTGCGATGCGTTCGGGCGAATGCCGAAATATGCTCCTTGCCGGCGATCATCAGTTGGCCCCAACAGTGCGGGTTTCAATCGGGAGCCGATATCTGCCCGGCCGCTTCTTCCAGTTGCGATTGATCGTGTTGGTCACAGCTTTGAGCCTCTTGGAGGCGAGGCTCTTGCCATCTTTGCCGATGTGGTAGGTCAACCGAAGTGTCGAGGGTTCCTGTTCAAGAATCGTGATGAGTTTTTGAATGCCGGATTGCCATTGTTTTTGAAGTTCGGTGCTTTGAGGGTTGAAGGCTTCATCCTGGAGGTCGAGCCGGACCACACGACTGATGGCCGCGCCGAAATTGAGCTTCGTCACCTTTCCGCGAGTGAGCCTTACG
>JAGREQ010000334.1 GCA_020446465.1 Novosphingobium sp.
ACAGGGATTCGCCCCGCAACCAGAAAGCCCACGATCATCCAGCCAATATCAGCCGCTGAATTGACGATGCTGTCGCCCACATAGCCCCAGCTTACTGTCACCGCACGATAGCGGTCGATTATCATGGGCGAATTTTCCAGCACTTCCCAGAAGCCTTCAAAAGCTATTGCAATCGGCAGGGCATAACGGGCCGGCACACCGCCAATTACTTTCCAGCGCAGCCACACCAGCCACGCCAGAAAATAGAACAGCAACCCATGGATTACATGGCTGAAACTGTACCAGTCCGCGATATGCTGGCTGTTTTCGGCCGACTGGACAATGCCATGCCAAAACTTCACCGTTCCACAGGCACAAATCGGCGGGCGCCCCATCGCCAGCAGGATCGCAAGCACGCCAAGGTATACGCCCACGCCTGACGCGACAGCTTTCCAGTGCGGGCGTATGGTGGGAGCATTCATCGCCCGACTTGTGAAGCGACTTTGCTTTTCGCGCAAGCAACCCTGATGATGCGCGCGCAGCAGACAGTTGCGCATGCGCGCCCTTGGCCCTAACCCGGCAAGAATGATCGGGCGCAAACATAATAACGCACGAACAAGCGAAATCACCACAGGGCAGCCTCAGGCAGCACCGGGGCGTTGCCGGACGAATGCGGCATGAGCGTTGCTGGCAAAAAGGCCTGCATCGTCGGGGCGGGCTTTGGCGGGCTGGCGCTGGGCATCAGGCTTCAGGCGGCAGGGGCCGCCACCACCATTGTCGAAGCGCGGGATATCCCCGGCGGCTGCGCCGGATACTGGCAAAGGGAAGGCTTCACTTTCGATGCCGGGCCAACCGTCATCACTGACACAGCAGCGCTCGATTCGCTCTGGCGGCTAAGTGGTCACGACATGGGGGAGGACGTGGAACTGCTACGCGTCCACCCGTACTGCCGCTACAACTGGCCCGATGGGGTGACGTTTGATCTGTCTGGTGACGATACTGCCCTCCTGCGCGAAATTGCGCGCGTCGCACCAGAGGACATCGGCGGTTTTGAAGACTTCATGCGCTATTGCGCCCATGTCTATCACGATTGTTTTGTGCGGCTGGCGTCCCACCCCTTCCCATCGCGGCGGGCAATGGCGCGCGCCGCCCCCGCGCTGATCCGGCACAGAACGTGGCGTTCGCTTTACGATGTGGTGTCGCGATACATTGAATCGCCCAAACTTCGCCAGGCATTGAGCACGCAGACCTTGCGCCTCGGCGGCAACCCGATGAAGCAGACGGCGCTTTATGCCCTTATTCACAAGATGGAGCGCGAAAGCGGTATCTGGTGCGTGCGCGGCGGCACCAACCAGTTGATTGCGGGCCTCGTCCGTCACTTTGAACGGCTGGGTGGAACGATCCGGCTGGGCGATCCTGTCACCCGGCTCCATACACTTGGCAACCGCGTAACCGAAGTGGAAACGGCCAGCCGCTGGAAAGAACGCTTTGACGTTGTCGCAAGCAATGCGGACCTGATGCACACGTATCGCGATCTTCTGGGTCATACGCAGGGCGGAAACAGGGCTGCGCGCAAGCTGTCACGCAAACGCTATGCGCCCGGCGCCTTTCTCGTCCATTTCGGCCTTGAAGGGTCATGGCCTGGGATCCCTCATCATACGATGCTGCTTGGCCCGCGCTATCGCGGACTGATGGAAGACATCTTCGATCATGGGGTCTTGCCGCAGGATTTTGCGATCTTTCTCGATCATCCGTCCGTCACGGACCCCTCGCTCGCCCCGGAAGGCAAAAGCGTTTTTACCGCGCTCGTGCCCGTGGCCCACATGGGCAAACTGACTGTGGATTGGGAACAGCTTGGTCCGATGCTGGAAAAGCGCGTTCTGGATGAAGTGGGACGGCGCCTGATCCCGGACATTCACGCAAGGATCGTGACCAGTTTCCACTATACCCCGCGTGATTTCTCGCTCGATCTCAATGCCTACATGGGCAGCGCCTACGGGCTTGAACCACGCATCACGCAAACCGCATGGCTGCGGCCCCATAACCGCGACGAAACGATGGAAAACTTCTATCTTACAGGCGTCAACACCCACCCCGGCCCCGGCGTTCCAGCGGTTATTGCGGGCGCGAAGATCACAGCCGCCCTGATGCTGGAGGATATGGCGCGATGACGGCGGAAAGCCCCGTAAAACTGGCCCGGATCGCAGTATTCTGCGGCTCGGCCACCCCGCCCGACACGCGCTATATGGACCTCGCCCGCAAAGTGGGCGCTACACTGGCTGCGCGCGGGATCGGGGTTGTCTATGGCGGAGGACGTCTGGGCCTGATGGGGTCGCTGGCAACGGGCGCGCTCGATGCGGGCGGCGAAGTGATCGGCGTCATCCCCGAAGCGATGGTCAGCCGCGAAGTCGCCAATCACGATTGCACCGAACTGCGCGTGGTAGAAGGGATGCACCAGCGCAAGGCGCTGTTTACCGATCTGTCTGACGGGTTCCTGACTCTTCCCGGCGGGGTCGGCACGATGGACGAATTGTGGGAAGCGATGAGCTGGGCGCAGCTTGGCTATCACCAGAAGCCGGTTGGCCTGCTCAATGCCTTTGGCTTTTATGACGATCTGATCGC
>JAGREQ010000335.1 GCA_020446465.1 Novosphingobium sp.
TGGAATGCATCGCCCGAGCGGATGTCCGACGGTGAAATCGCCTCGCTCGTTGGCATCGGCAGTTTGCAATAGCCGCCGGAAAGGAAATGTCCGCGCTGCGCCAGGGCGCGGTGCACCGAAACGAGGTCGGATCGGGGAATGCAGTCACCATCGGTGAAGATGAGATATTCGCCCCGGCATTCACGGATTGCCTTGTTGAGGATGGTGCATTTGCGAAAGCCGTCATCGGGTTGCCAGATGTGGCGCACCGGCACGGTGAAAGAGGCTGCCAAACGCTCGACCAGTTCGCGGGTCTCCTCGCGCGAGCCGTCGTCGGCCATCATGATTTCGAAATCGCTGTCGCTCTGGCACAGGTATCCGGCCAGCACCTTCTCCAGCCAGGCGGGCGAGTTGTAGGTTGATATGATGACAGAGATTTTCATCAATCAGGTTTTTTTGACAAGTGAAACAAGCCGGGGAAAGGCTCGTTGACCAGTATGGATCCGGGTTGCCCGAGCGCATCTGTTATCTTGTTGATATTATTCGTGAACTCCTGCAGCGTTACGCCCTGCCATTTGTTTCTGGAATAAGCGCGTGCTTGTCTTGATCGCAGATTCAGTCGCGCTGCCAGGTGTCGCGGTGTCCAGCGCAACAAACCCAGCCATCCCGGCAAACTGCCAAGTGGAACCGGAATTGCGTCGAACTCATCCACAATCTTGTCGGAAGCCAGTCGGCCCGACAGGCTTGCAAAATAGGCTTGCAACTGCTCCCTCGACTTTCTGAACCGGGTCTCTCCAGCCATCAGGCTTGTCATCATGGTTTTCAGTTCCTGCCGGTCATGTGCGATCGGTACGCAATCGCGCATCAGCTGTGTATCATGATGATTGTCGGGGCACGGCGCATACATGATTTCTTTGCAATGCATCAACTCAGCCTCAAGGCCCGTCGTGCAACCATGATGCAGGACGATTTCACTGGCCAAAATCCATGGAGTTACAGCGCCTTCGCGGATCACGTGAATTCTGGGATGGTCGGCAAATTTTCTGCGCCAATAATCAACTGATTCAGATGGATGTGGTCGCACAATGATCGAGTGATCGCCAAACCAGTCAAGCAGGACAGGGACGGTTTCCACATAGGCTTCGAGGTTGGCAAAAGACTGGTTGATCAGCGTTTCGTATTCGTGCGCCGGTGTATTTGTCTTACGCATGTAGGCTTCGTACTGCTTTCGCGCAAAAGCCTCTCCTGCTTCATGAACAACGCTGCCGAAATTCGAGTTGAACAGGATGAACCGTCCAAATTCATTTCGGATGTTTTCCGTTTCAGGTTCGTAAAGTTTGCGGAATTCCGGTCTCCAGATATCCGTGCGGGGCATACCTGTTATTGCGAACTTCTCCAAGTTTCCGGGAAATGCCTCGTTCGCCATTTGCTGAACCTTGCCAGAAACGCAAAACCAGCGTTTCGCCATCGCCAGGGTATCGGCAGCCATGCGACCCACAAAGAAATGGCGCGGGCTCCCGTAGATGCCTGGCGTCTCTTCGTCAAATGCAGTGATCTGGAAACCAAGCTTGTGGTAGCGCACGACCTTCCTGTCGCGACGCATTCCAATACTCTTGTCGTAAAGGATACCCTTCGGCAGAAAACGTGCCAGCCTGCGAACAACACGATCCTGCCCAACAAGGACCTGGTAACCACGTATAGCGGAAATGCAAGCTACAAGCTGCCGGGAAAAGAGGTCGCGTACCTGGACTTCCACCGGGATCGTCACCCATTTCCTGCTGGTTGGTTTCATCAGTGATTTTCTTCCGCGGTGGTATCAAATCGCTTCATAGCCGGAACGGCCTCCCGATCCAAGACAATAGCGTTGACTTGCCAATTGTGCAGGTGCGATACCGGTCAAAACACGATGAGCTTTGCTGACGTTTGCGTGGAACCAGAATTGAACATAGCTGGGAAAATCGGATTGTGGCCAAATTCACCTCTTCTTGAAAGGGAAACTGATCAAGAAAGTGGTCGAACCTATCCACTCTTTCCCAGCGCCCGGCAAGCGCTAACGCGATCATTGGCCATCAAGGGGCTGGGACGTTCCTGTCGGGTTGGCGTGCCTGAATGGAGTTCACATTGCGTTTTGTCGGCAGTCGCGAGGGTTGCCACCCCGATTTCCATCACTGATGCAATCGCGGGAAATATCCCTCTGGACTGCATTGTCGCCTATGATCAGTGGGGCTGGAGGATGCCTGACAGTGAAATCGGGAACCTGTCTGATTTGCCGGGAACGCCGGCAATAATCCTCGACAAAGTTGATTCACCTGGCCCGCAGGATGACGAAAGGGCGAGAACGGGCAGTTGTGAAATCTGGAGCTTTTCCAAAGTGCTCGGTTTCGGCGGCGGCGGGCTTCTGCGTGTCAATGGTGAATTCGCAGAACCCGAACTTACGGTTGGAGAGTTCGACCAGACACTTTCAAATATCGGTGATGCGGACGAATGGGCCGATATCAGGAAGACTTACGGCAAAAGCATTCCCAAGGGGTTGGAGACCATCAACAATGCGGGCGGGCTTGATGCGCTCATAGCCAGGCAAAACAGCTTGAGAAGGGCGAATCTGTCGGTACTGGTGGAC
>JAGREQ010000336.1 GCA_020446465.1 Novosphingobium sp.
CTGCGCGCAGTTTCATGGAAACGACATCGCTGCCCGCCCCCGCTTCGCTCATGGCCAGTGAACCGACATGCTGCCCGCTCACCAGTCCGGGCAAATATCGGTCTTTCTGCGCTTCGGTCCCCCAGCGGTGGATCTGGTTGACGCACAAGTTTGAATGGGCACCGTAGGACAGCCCAAGCGATGCGCTGGCCCGGCTGATTTCTTCCACTGCGATCAGGTGGTCGAGATAGCCAAGGCCAAGCCCGCCCCATTTTTCGCCAACCGTAATGCCGTGCAGGCCAAGGCCACCCATCGCCTGCCATAGCTCATCACGCGGGAACCAGTCCTCACGGTCGATCCGCGCGGCAAGTGGCATGATCTGTTCATCTGCAAAGCGCGCGACACTCTCGCGGATCATTACGGCGCTTTCAGGCAGGCCAAAGTCGAAGTCCGGGGTTGCGCGCATGGGATTCCTTTCAGCCCCTTTTCGGGATTACATCATTCTGAAAAGGGAAATTGTAGCGATTATATACCGGCAGCCTATCGCAATTGTCTCCTTCTGCGTACAATCGGTTGTGGCCTGCCCAGACAGCGCCTAAGGTCAAGCCCCTGGAGTTTATCCCTCACCTTTCTGGTCACGCCCGCGGGCCATGACACCTTGCCTGCGGTCCTTGATCGCCCCTGTAGAAACGGAGTGATTGTAGGACCAGGCCGTTTGCCGTTCCATTTCTAGCGCAGCCCCAAGCGGGGCATCAAAACCACGGTCAATCAGTGCTTTGTAACGCCGGATGAAAGCACGGTCGGCGCCCGCAATATCGGTTGCCAGCGCACGGGCGCGGTCAAGCAGTTGTTCCGGCGCAACCATCTCATTTACCAGACCCCACGCGAGAGCAGTCGGCGCGTCAATGAAATTGCCGCTAAGAGACATTTGCTGAGCGCGATTGACCCCGATCAGGCGGGACAGGCGCTGTGACAGCCCCCATCCGGGCAACAGGCCGACTCTTGCATGGGTATCGGCGAAGCGCGCATTGCTTGCCGCGATCAACATATCGCAGCCAAGCGCCACTTCCAGCCCACCCGTGAGGGCCACGCCATTTATCGCCCCGATCACCGGCGTTCGACACTGCTTGAGAGCGCGAACCGGATCGTATTTTTCAATTGCGGCTATCGCATCGGGGTTTGATTCCAGTTCTTTCAGGTCCACTCCGGCTGAAAATGCCCGGTCGCCTGCCCCTGTAAGTATCAGCGCATGGACAGTTTCATTATTGTCGAGGCTGGCGAGCGTTTCGCACAACTGCCTGCACAATGCCGATGACAGGGCATTGAGAACTTCAGGCCGGTTCAGCGTGACGATTGCGACCGGCCCGTCACGGTCCACGACAAGTGTGTTCATGGTGCGGGGATCTCGACACTTATGGCCTGAACGGAGGCCTCACTATCCCAGTTATCTGCCATTCGCTCGACATTGGTATCGGCGCAAAGGAGGAACAGCGTCCGCCCGTCGTCCCCGCCAAGTGCGCAGTCGACACAGTAGGAATAACGGCCCTTCGGCTTGATCCGGTTGGTGATTTCTCCACCGTCGCGGACACGCCAGAATTCGCCAGCAAACGGCATCCCGATCCAGACGGCTCCCTCTGCATCAATGCAAAGACCATCGGTCACTGCATTCTGATTTCCACCGAAATCTGCGAATATGCGCTGGTTGGAAAGGCTGCCGTCTGTTGCAATATCAAAAGCCGACAGACGAAAGCCAAAGGATTCCGCGACAACCAGCGTTTTTCCGTCCGGGGTAATGCCAATACCGTTCGGGAAAATAAGGCCCTCGCCGAATTGGGAAATCTGGCCGTCGGGTGCAATTGTTATCACTCCCGTCGGTTCGGGCGGCGCATGGTTGAACAGGTCATACCCGAATTGCGAGACATAGGCCCGCCCGCTGTCGTCAACCACCATGTCATTGGCATATTTGACGAGGCCGGCGAGTTCTCTTCGCGCAATGACCTGACCGCTCTTCCCGACAGTATTCAGCGTGTTGTCTTCCATGCCGATAACCAGCATTTCGCCGTCGGGGGTCCAGCCGATCCCCGACGGGCGCGCGGCAAGGGTGAACAACGCTTCATGCGAGCCATCCAAAGACATCCTGAAAACCTTGCGATGGCCGATGTCCGAAAAATAAAGAGCGCCATCATGCCACCGCGCCGCTTCGAGGTATCCGAAGCCTTCGGCCAATATCGCAGGGGTTTCGCTCATTCTTGTTCCTCTCTCACTGCATTGGCAATGTTCCTGCCTGTAACCGGGTGGGAAAACAAGGTGCAGAAACCGGACGGGGCCTTACGATAAAATCTGGCCTGACCAGTATCGAGATAGTGGTCGGGTAATTTCATGCCTACTATGAGAAGATTTATAGGATTGAGAGAGAGGGAGAGAGAAATGGGTGCAATTTTTCATCATACGAATATCGTTTCCCATGACCCTGGAAAGCTGGCTGCGTTTTATATGGATGTTTTCGGCTGCACACTGAATGGTCCGGAACGCAACCTTCAGGGCGAATGGATTGAACGGGGAACGGGCCTTGAAGGCGCGCACATAACCGG
>JAGREQ010000337.1 GCA_020446465.1 Novosphingobium sp.
TCCTTGTCTTCGCGGCGGCTTTCTTTCAGCAGATCAGCCGTGCGGCCAGACAGCAGGTTTTCCGCTGACAAGAGCAGCATGAAGCGCGCGTACTCTTCCGGGTCTGTCAGCTGGTCGAGGCGGAATTCCTCATAGGCCGAGGTGCCTTCCCCGAAGCCGTAGAAGCGCAGCTCGATCATGTTCGAGACCAGAACCCATTTCACGCCGCGCGCGTTCATGGCGTATTCCCACGCCTGTTGAACGGGGCTCTTGTTCCGGCCCGGCATGATTGCATCGAGGTCGCGGGTATCTGCGCCCTTCAGCTCGAATGGTGCCACGATGTCAGGCGTCTTGCCGCCAAAGCGGCCAAGCGCCAGATCGACGCTGCCGCGCAGAATATTTTGTTCGGTTGAGACGTTGTAATCTGCGCCACCAGCCGGGCCGTGGTAGCCGAGAACACCTTCAACGATCTTGGAGGCGAACTGCCCATGCAGGGCGGTTTCCTTCAGGCGTTCAATCCGCCCCGAGCTGATCAGCTCGGCCCAGGCTTCCAGCGCAGCCAAATGGTCGGACGGGATCGGATCGGCTTTGATGTGGCGCTTCAGGGTCTTACGGTTGAACAAATTCATGAATTAAAGGGCTTTCTTGATACTGCCCCATGGCAGCGAAACATAGAGATCGCGCATGAGAGCAAAGCGCTCTTCAAAGGGCGGAAGGTCACCAATTTCGAGGGCGAGCGTTTCCCAATCGGCTTGGGCGCGTTGCTTGATTTCCGGGTCATCCATGGACTCTGGCTTGGCCTCGATCCCACGGCTGCGGCATTTCTCGATCAATGTGGTCAAGATGGCTGTTTTGTCAGCGCCGCTGAAATCATGCTCGCCAATCAGAAATGCGATGTCATAGACATCCTGTCGCCGGTTGCGCTTGCGTACGGGTTGCTGAAGCAACGCACGGAATTTTTCAGCGACAAGCTCATGAATGGTGAACGCACGCACCGCCACACCGGCCCCGTGCAGGTTCAGTTCCTGGAAGGCATAGACCTGATCACGGAAACTGATCTCGACATCAAGAACCCGGCTTGCCTTGCCGTCCGCCAGCCGAGCCTCTTCACCGGTGCCGCGCTTGGCGGAGCCAATGCGGACCCGGAGCGCGGGGAATTCGTGATCCTCAAAATTCTCTGCGCGCGGCATTTTCTTCACCGATTGCACCCGGCAAAGAAGATCGGGATAGCCGAGCTTGATCGCGGTTCTGGGCAAAAGTTCATTCAGTTCGGTGGTGAGCTTTTCCGTCAGGTCGGCGGGTTCTGCCATTGAGGTGAAGTCCACATCCCCGGTGACCCGATTGCTTTTGAAAGCGAGGGTCATGACCGCCCCGCCCTTTAAAACGAGTGTTTTCGATAGTGAGGGGGCTAGGCCGATTGCCCCCAGGACAATCTCCGTAACCTGGCGATCTCGATAGAGCGTTGGGTTTGCACGTGCGGCTTCGACCCATGCGCGAACATCGACATCGACGATGTCGAATTTGCTATCTTGAGCGTGGGGGTCGTTGTCAGACATTTATTGAAATCATCCAGCGTTCTGAGAATTCAGGGGCATAGTCGGCGTCAGGGTCGAGTTTGCGCGATCCGCCCCGTTGAGCAAACTGCTCCCAGTTGTGCAGCGCCGGATCATCTATGTCCATGACTTCAGACAGAATATAGCCTGCGCGGACTTTGGCGATCTTGCTGTCGAGGAGATCAATTGCGGCAATAATCTCGGGCACCCACTGATCCGCCTCATTTTCCCAGACATCGAGAACATGGCGCATGCCCCCACAAAGCTGTGGTTCAGCAAGCATGTCAGCAAAGGTTTGGCCAATCGAAGTGATCCGCGTTTCCTCACCACTCACGGAGGCCGGTGTCCAAGGGTGGCTTGACACATGCACCACGATTGGTCGGCGACGGATCGTATCCTTGAAGCCGGGCCTGTTCAGAACGGGCGCTTCGATCTGGTCCAGATCGGGCAGGTCTTTATGAAGAAGTTCATCTCGGAGCGCATTCCAAAGGGGTCTTTTGGGGGTTGTCAGGTGCAGCGCCTGTGGGCTGCCATCAGTAAGGCCATAGCGCTGCATGGCAGATAGATGCGAGACGTAGGCGAAGGGATCAGCGATGCAGGCGACCTCTTCCGCCGAACCAGCTCTCGTTGATTGCGTGACACGCCAAACTCCCGATCGGAAGTCAGAGTCCATGACAAGCGCCTTCCGGGCCTCAAGGCGACGTAGCGCATTTTTGGCGCGTGTCTGGTCCCAGTCGTGCGGGAGGCGCTTCAACGGCTCGCCGCTCAGCACTTTCTTGTGAAACAGATGGTAGCCTAGAACGAAGAAATCGTAGAAGGTTATGACCGGCAAGTCCTTGTCGGTTATAGCTTTTTCGATACCTTCGGTAAAATTCATCTGCCGTCCTTACCCCTATGTCCTAAGGACATAGGGGTAAGGACGGCGTTATGTCAAGAGCGGCCATCATCGTATGCCACTTAGCATATTAGGCACGAATGCAATATATGTATGTCCTAAGGACATACATATATTGCATTCAGATGTAAATAGC
>JAGREQ010000338.1 GCA_020446465.1 Novosphingobium sp.
AAGTATTACTGGACGAACGCGATCCTAAGCTTCGATACCAATGTGCGCTATGTTGGCCGTCCGGCGGAATATGGCGTGACGATCGGTTATGAATTTTGATAACGCATAAATAATGCGACTAAGAGCCTCGGGAGCCACAACGGCTTTCGGGGCTTTTTCTTTTGGGAAAGCATAATTGCAGGAGAGAGAACGTGATTATCAATCTGGGTTTTTACAAGCGGCGGTCAGACCTGACGCATGAGGAGTTCTCAAAGCACTGGACGGAAGTCCACGGGCCGCTGATCCGCTCCATTCCCGGTATTGAGCAGTATCTGACGCATTATGTGCAGCATCACGTTGTGCCGGACCCGGCCAATCCGCTGCCTTTCGATCTCGACTATGATGGCTTTTCAGAAGCCCATTTTCCAAGCATCGAAGCGCGCGATGCCTTGTTCAATCTGCCGTTTTTTCAGACCAGGGTGATCGAAGATGAGCACAAGTTCATCGATATGGAGCGCACTCGGATTATCGTGATCGACGAACCGCGCACGATTATCCGGGGGTTTGTGCAGACTCCCGAGGTATGGGCCGGGTTGCCGGGTGCAGACACCGCATAATGCATTTCCCGCTCAACGTGGTGTGAGCGGGAAAAGCGTATTTCTACCAGAGTGATTTCGAGCCAAGTGAAACCACTTGGTGTCCGATAAATTGTGATAAAGTAATAATTTATATTGGAGGCGTTGCAGTTTCCGGCCCGCATTGGCCGGAAACTTTTCTAACCCACGCTGGCCTGATCAGGCACCGCGAATCTTCTCTATAAGGTCCGCGCTGCTGCCCAGCACATCGCCCATGCGCCAACGGCCAAGTTTGCCGCCGGTGGGCAGGGCATCCCCGCGCCATGCGACATGCTGGTCCGGGCGAACCAGAATGAGCGGCTTTTCATAGACACTGCGGACGTGCCCATCGCGCAGGTGGACAATATCGAGCGGAACGCCCGCAGCCTTTGCCGCTGCTTCGATCTGCGACGTGTCGATATCCTCGAACACCAGAAGCGTGAACCACTTGCCCAGATGATCGTAAACTGCCGTGCCGTCGTTCAGGAACATGTGCGGCAGGATACTGCCCGGCCAGGTGGACGGGGAGACTTTCAGCATATCGAACGCCGGGGCATATCCCGGCTCATCGGGAATGACGGGAGACGCGTCATAGCGATAACCTTGCTCCGTTCCCCATCCTTCGTTCTCGATGTTGCCAAGCAGCGCGATCTGATGCCCCAGTTTTGTGCGTGCTGCTGCTGCCTGCGGCGTATCAGCCTCGATGTTGTCTGCGGCGTCTTCATAGAGGCGATAGATTGCCGCCCGGATGCCGAGATGGCGTTCGGACGTTGCCTTGGAAATATAGGCGATCGGCTGGCGTTCGTCGTGATAGGAATCGAGCAACGCCTCTCCACCCCAGCCATTCATGGCTGCGGCAATTTTCCAGCTTAGGTTTGCCGCTTCGGGGATGCCGGTGTTCATGCCATATCCGCCAGTGGGGACAAACTGGTGTGCCGCATCGCCCACCAGAAAGGCACGCCCGACGCGATAGTTGTGCGCCACCTGATAATTGAGCGTCACCGGGTTCGCGACCAGTATTTCAAAGTCGAAGTCCCGGCCCATCAGGTCAACAACCAGCTTGCGCGCATCAATCGATTCAAACCCTTCATCGGGCGGAACCAGGCAGTGCAGAGTCCATTCCTCGACATCGTCCTGTGCAACGATCTGGCCCCAATATGTCTGGTAATGCCAGCCTTGCCCGAACTGGTGGAGCACTTCGTAATCGCGCGACCGGAAGTGGACGAGATACATGTGCGCTGCGCCCAGCAGGCCATCGCTATCAACGCCCAGTTGTTTGCGCACGGTGCTGTTTCCACCATCGCAGGCGATGATGTAGCGCGCCCGGATGGTCAATTCTTCATCCGTTTCCTGATTGATGACCGTGGCCGTGACGCCATCGTTGTCCTCGATAAACCGTTCCAGCCGGTGATTGAATCGGACTTGCACATCGGAGCAGGATTCTGCGGCACTGCGGATAACCGGTTCGATCAGGATCTGGCTTACACGCAGCGGCGGCTCCAGTGTCAGCGTGCCATCATTCTGGTTGCGTCGCCGCCAGTGTTCGACCCGGTTTCCGGGGTAACAGAATCGGTGCAGTTCGTGTGACTGCGGCTTGAGATCGGTCGTCCAGATGATGTCGTAATTGCTGTCCTGTGGCACACCGGCATCGCGCAATTTCGCGGCCAGCCCTGTGCGCCGGAACAAGTCCATCGCACGGCCATTGGTGAGGTCCATTTTCGGATGCTGGGTTGTCGTGGCGTTGCGTTCGACGAGCAGAGATCCCACCCCGTAGTGGGAGAGTTCGACAGCCATAGTCAGGCCGACCGGCCCGCCTCCGACGATCAGAACCGGAACTTCAATTACGTTGGACATTGCACTCTCCTGTTGAAGGCAGGTTATTTCAGGAAACGAAAGGGGACTGGTCAGCCGATCGCATGGGTGCCGAATGTGCCACCCCAGAGGTAGGCAGATTCCC
>JAGREQ010000033.1 GCA_020446465.1 Novosphingobium sp.
CGGCACACCCGATGATGTGCCGGAACCGAGCATCAACAACTTCACATGCGCGCTTTCGCAAAGAGGTTGAAGAAGTTACTGCTGGTTTCTGTTGCAAGTTCTGCAGTCTCAACGCCCCGCAATTCCGCTACGAATGCGGCGGTATTTGCAACGAACCCCGGTTCACAGGTTTTACCACGATGGGGCACCGGGGCAAGGAATGGCGCGTCGGTTTCGACTAGCAGACGGTCTTTCGGAATAGTCCGGGCTATATCCTGCAAGTCCTTGGCATTCTTGAATGTCACGATCCCCGACAGGGAAATCGTTAGACCGAGATCAAGAACGGTTCGTGCAAAATCAGCAGACGCTGTGAAACAGTGAATAAGGGCCGGGAAAGCCCCCTTCTCCATCTCATCGGCCAGGATGGCAGCGGTGTCCGCCTCGGCATCGCGCGTGTGGATGATGATGGGCAAGCCTGTTTCGCGGGCAACGCCGATATGGGTGCGGAACAATGCCTGCTGCACAGCGCGGTCGGACTTGTCGTAATAATAATCGAGGCCAGTTTCACCAATGCCAATCACTTTGGGGTGCTCTGCTGCGGCAAGAAGCGCGGCGCGATCAAGGTCAGCGTGAGCGTCCGCTTCGTGCGGATGGATGCCAACGCTTGCCCAAACGTCCGACTCTCTTGCGGCGGTAGCTACGACCTGATCCCATTCGCTCTTGCGTGTCGAAATGTTGAGCATCCCGGTCACACCAGCGTCGCGCGCACGGGTAAGCACCCCCTGCTGGTCTTCGACGAGCCCCTTGTATTCGAGGTGACAGTGAGAATCGATCAACATCACGCGACTTCTTCGGGGAGATCAAGGCGCGGGAAAACCGGGCGCGGATTATCGACCCGGATTTCGCCGGTCGCGATATCCGTATCGAGCGCCGCATAAGTCCGCTCATCGGCAGGAATACATAACGCGTCGAGCACTTTGGCGCTCGCCGCAGGCGTCACCGGGCTGACTGCAATGGCAAGGTCGCGTATGCAACCGCACAAGGTTGCGAGTACCCGCTCCATCCTTTCAGGATCAGTCTTGCGCAAGGCCCACGGTGCCTGCTCATCAATATAGGCGTTGCAGGCGAATACGGCCTGCATCCAGGATTCCAGCCCAACGGAGAATGCAAGCCGCTCAAACGCCTGGGGAAGCGCCGTGCGACAGGCCTCCTGCACTTTGGCCCGTAATGTCACATCCTCATCAGTAGGTGCCGCGCTGGCCGTAAACTGACCGTCGCAGTTTTTCGCAATGAATGACATCACGCGCTGGGCAAGGTTCCCAAAGCTGTTGGCAAGTTCAGCATTGCTGCGTAAAACAATAGCTTCCGGTGAATAGCTGCCATCTTGCCCGAAGGCGACTTCGCGCATCAGGAAATAGCGCAGCACGTCAACGCCGTATGTTTCCGCCAACGTCATCGGGTCAGTCACATTGCCCAGAGACTTCGATTCCTTTTGCCCGCGATTGAGCAGGAACCCATGGCCAAACACCTTTTTCGGCAACGGCAACCCCGCGCTCATCAGGAAAGCGGGCCAATAGACGGTGTGGAACCGCACGATATCCTTGCCGATCAGGTGAAGGTCCGCCGGCCAGTATTTCGCAAAATCGCCCGATGTATCGGGGTATCCAAGGCCAGTGATGTAATTCGTCAAGGCATCGACCCAGACATACATCACATGGTTTTCGCTACCCGGAACTTTCACACCCCAGTCAAAGCTGGTCCGCGAGATAGAAAGATCGCGTAACCCGCCTGAAACAAAGGCGATCATTTCATTGCGGCGGCTTTCGGGCTGGATGAAATCCGGGTTTTCACGAAAGAGCGTGAGCAGTTTGTCCTGATAGGACGAAAGGCGAAAGAACCAGCTTTCCTCCACCGTCCATTCAACTGGCGTTCCTTGCGGAGAGAGTTTTTCGCCCCCTTCCCCTTCAACCAGTTCGCTTTCGTCGTAATAGGCTTCATCGCGGACGGAATACCAGCCTTCGTAGCGATCGAGATACAGATCACCATTGGCTGCCATCGCTTTCCAGATCGCGCGGCTTGCTTCGTGGTGGCACGGTTCGCTGGTGCGGATAAACCGATCATAACTGATATCAAGACCATCGCACATAGCGATGAAGTAGCTAGCCATTTCATCTGCAAGCTGCTGCGGTGACTGTCCCAGCTCACGAGCCTTCTGCGCCATCTTCAGCCCGTGTTCGTCCGTACCGGTCTGGAAGCGCACGTCACGCCCCATCAGGCGCTGGAAACGCGCGATGACGTCAGCGGCAATCGCTTCATAAGCGTGGCCGATGTGGGGCTTTCCGTTGGGATAACTGATAGCGGTTGTCAGGTAATATGGTTCGCCCATCGGGGCCTTTGCCTTTCCAGTACTGCTGGCGTTCGGGGGTTGCGTCAGGCGGCTTCCCTATCGGGCGCGGCCTGAGCGAGCAAGGTGCCGATGTCCATAATCAGCAAGCCGGGGTCGAAATTGTAAGTGGGAGCAATGCCAGTGAGCTTCGACAGGCGGCTGTGCGCTTCGATCACGCGGGCAAGGCGTTGACCATCGGCTGTCCGCATCTGGCTCGATAGTGCGCCGCGCGCCAGTTCCATCACAGCCTGTATGCGTTCCCGTCCCGGTCGTGCGCCGATCGCGCGGGCGAGTTTGCCGCGATGCGAGAATCCCCGATCGCCTTCAGCCACAATCTGGCGCATCAAAGCGTAAATTTCGGCAAGATCCTCTTTGATGAACTGCAAGGCTGTGCCTGGGGCGCCCTGTGCGGCGGCAATCGCTGCGGCGCGGGCAGCACCGTCGGAATCCGGCACCGCATCCCGCAAGAGCGTATCAATGGCGGCATCGTCGACAGCCGGGAAGCGCAGGAGCCGACACCGGGACCGGATCGTGGGCAGCAAACGCCCCGGACGGTGGCTGACAAGCAGGAAAAACGTGCCTGCAGGTGGTTCTTCCAGACTTTTAAGCAAGGCATTGGCGGCAGGCTTTTCCAGATCGTCTGCCGGATCGATGATGATGGCCCGCCGCGTGCCGAGCGTCGGGCGTGTGACAAGGCGGTGCTGCATTTCGCGGATCTGGGCAATGCCGATGCTGCGTTTCACTTCAAAAGGTTTGCCCTCTTCGCGCTTTTTCTCGTCTGTCGGACTCGCCGGAAGGTGGGAAAGAGTGATGATGTCAGGGTGCGCGCCCGTGGCTGGCATCGCCTGTCCGGCTTCGGCGACCAGTTCGCGCGCAGCGGCGGCCGCAAAGGCCGCCTTTCCCAGCCCGGCTTTCCCCGCTAGTATCCAGCCATGGTGCATCCGGTCACCAGCGAGGGCGGCGCGCCACGTCGCCCAAGGCTCCTCGTGACCGATCAACATGGCGTATCCGTCGCCACCAGCAGAGGAGCAAGGGCAGCCATGATGGCTGCGTGGGTCTGCGCGACATCGCCGCCGCTGTCGATGATGGAAAATCGCGCCGGTTCGGCTTCGGCAAGGCGTTTGAAAGCCGTGTCCACCCGCGCATGATAGGCATCGCCGCGCGCTTCGATTGCATCCGTTTCCGCGCTCGCACGACGCGAAAGCCGTTGCTGCGCGATTTCCGCAGGCAGCAGGAGCAGCAGCGTCATGTCGGGCAACAAACCGCCGCTGCCCACGCGGTGAAGGTCCATCAGGTCTGCATCGTCTAAGCCGCCTGCCCCACCCTGATAGGCCCTGCTGGAATCGACAAAGCGATCACATATCACCCAGCGCCCGGCCGCCAGTGCAGGCACAATGCGTTTTTCGACGTGATCGGCCCGTGCGGCTGCGAACAACAGGGCTTCGGCCCTTGCGCCCCAGGGGCTTTCACCAGGATCGAGCAAAAGCTGCCGGATGGCCTCCGCACCCGATGTTCCGCCCGGTTCGCGCGTCAGGTCAACGCTGATGCCGCGTTGTTCCAGTTCTTCTGCCAGCAGTCTGGCTTGCGTGGATTTGCCAGCCCCTTCCCCACCTTCGAGCGTGATGAAACGACCGGTCATGACCCGATCCCCGTCACGCCATTTCGCACGCGCTGCCATGCGTTTGCGCGAGGGACTGCGCGTTCCGCATAGAGCGGAATGGAAAATGGTGGCGCGCCGTTCACTGCCACGTCAAGCGTTGCGACCTGCTGCCCAGCAGTCAAAGGAGCCTGCAACGGCCCTTCATACCGCAAGCTGTATTGAACCCGGTCAGGTGTAAAACCGTCAGCCACGGCAAGGGAAATCGGCTGATGCGCCACCAGCGGCACGCTTCGTTCCGCTCCATCCTGCACCTTGGCATAGGCCACAGGCTGCCCCTCTCCCACCAGAGTCGAAGACCTGAAGGCGGCAAACCCCCACCCCATAAGCGCCCGCGCTGCCTTGGCCCGCTGTGGCGCGGCAGGCGATGCGGCCACGACCATCATCAGCCGTCTGCCATTCTGTTCGGCAGACCCAAGATAGCCGTAACCAGCCTGACGAGTGAATCCGGTCTTGATGCCGTCCGCGCCATCAAACACGCCAATCAGCGGATCATGGTTTTGCTGTGCAATACCTTCAAAAGAGAGCGTCTTGTGCCCGATATAACGCTGGTAGAGCTGCGGGTGCCGCTCCACCAGCGCCTTTCCCAGAATGGCAAGATCATGCGCGGTAGTGAAAGTCTGGCCTTCGTCCATCCAGCCGTTCGGCGTTCCGAAATGACTGCCTGTCATGCCCAGTTCGCGGGCGTGGGCATTCATCAATCCGATCCACGCCTCTACTGAACCGGTCGCAGCTTCAGCCAATGCGATGCAGCCATCATTGGCCGATACGGTTGCAATGCCCCGCAACAATTGATCGACACTGACCTGTTCGCCTTCCTGCAGGAACAGCGTTGATCCCCGGCCACCCCATTCGCGCCCGACTTCTGGCGATATAGTAATGCGTTGGGTTGAGGTAAGTTTCCCCGCCTGCATCAGTTCAAAAGCGGTGAACAGTGTCATGACCTTGGTCAGCGATGCGGGAACAAAACGGCGCTGGGCATCGCGAGCGAACAGGGTTTGCCCCGATGACAGATCGACAAGCAGCGCGATGGGCGCCTGCGTTGCATCAGGGGGCGTCGGGACAGGCGCTTGCAACCGGGTGCCCGCGCTTGCCGTCGGCATATCAACCCCGCCCAGCGGCGCACCTGCCAGCAACGCCAGCAGGGCAAGGGCCGATATTTTCGTATAGCGGGGCAAGTGCATTCCTCGGTTCGCGCACCGCCACGCGCACTGGCTAGTCGATGCGGTAGATTCGTGCCCCGCTATAACCTTTGCCCGTCACCTTGGCGAGCGAAGCCTTCGCCTCGCTTTGCGTGCCGAATGGCCCGGTTCTCACGCGCCAGAGCGTACGTAGCTTTTCAACGTAACCGCCAATGGCGCTGGAGACCTTCTGCGCCCGGTCTTCGGTCGAATATGCGCCTGCCTGCACGACATAGCCGCCTTTTACCGACGCGGGTTTGGGAGCCTCTGCAGTGGGAATGGCAGAAGGTTCGGGAGGCTCAATTTCGGATGCTGGCGCGGTCGTTGAAGATTCCGTTTCCGCCGTCGCAACCAGCGATGGTGCGGGATTGAACGCTATCGGACCACTGGGGGCAGCTGATGCTTGTGCAACTTTGGAATCATTGCCCTGTTGTGGTTCCGGTGCAGTGGCCATTCCGGATTCTGCTGAAAGTGCCGGTGCGACGGCTGTTTGCGGCAATTTGCGCTTCAGCACGTCAACCAGGGACATTGGCGTATCCATCCGCAACGGAGCGCTTTCCCCACGGCGCAAGGCAGCGCGTTCCTGCTCTGGCGGGTTGACGCGGCGAACGCGCACGGGTGTTCCCACATTTGCACCAAGTTGCTCCATCGCCGCTGGGGACAGCCCAATCACATGCGCAGTGTCCATCGGCCCTCGGCGTTCCACGCGCACCAGAATTGTGCGCCCTGTTTCAAGCGAGGTCACTTCGGCATAGCTGGGTAGAGGAACGGTGCGTAATGCCGCCGAGACGCCCTCCCCCGCGTCCGCGCCTGCATATCCCACTTCATCGACATTGAGGGTATCCGAAGGTGTATAGGTCACGCCATCTATGGTAAACGGATCGCCGATCACTACCGGGTAATCGGCAGCAGGCCCATAAGGCGATACTGGTGCGCTGGTGAGGTTCTCCTTCCCGCCAGAACCGCAGGCAGCAAGGGCAACAGTCAGTGCAAGCGGCAGAATGCGCGCGTTGCGGCGGTTATCTTGAAATCTCATCTGCAAGCAACCCCACGGACATGGCGTAGTAGTTCGAGCAGTTATATTCGAGGATAACCCTATAATTCCCGGTTAACAGGTAGGCAGGATTTCCCGGCCCATCGGGTTCAAACAGCGAGGCCATCACATTATCGGCGAGATAACCTTGCGGTGTGACCCCAAGGGCGCGCCATTCACGGACGGTCTTCCACTGGCTGTGGCGTTCATGAACGCGCGGGCATATGGGCGATGCAATTTTCGTTTGCACTGCCCCCCTGTCGAAGGTTCCCGGCACATAGGCACGCACGCCCCAAGGTTGCCCCTTGCGCCACCCGGCATCACGGAAATAATTGGCAATGCTGGCCAGCGTATCGGCGCGGCTGTTCCAGATATCCGCACGGCCATCCCCGTCGCCATCGACAGCAAGCCGCAAATAAACGCTTGGCAGGAACTGCGGGTTACCAAAGGCACCCGCCCAACTGCCCACCATGCGATAGCGCGGCACTCCCCGGTCTGCCATTTTCATCAGCGCAATAAGCTCGCTTTCGAACAGATCGCGCCTCCGCCCTTCCCAGGCCAGCGTGGCGAGCGAGCGCGCAAGATCGAACTTGCCCGTATAGCTGCCATAGTTGGTTTCATGTCCGAAGATGGCAATGACAATTGGCGCGGGCACGCCATACTGCTGCTCAATCATCGAAAGCGACCGCGAAGACAGCGATTGCAGCACACGCTTTCCGCCATTGATCCGCGCGGAATCAACGTGGCGCGCAATATACGGCGCCAGCGGAGGATAGCCCACACTGGTTGGTGATCCGGGTTGGCCACGATCAAGCTCCACCACCCGCTGATTGGGCGTAAGGCCAGCTAACATCTGCCGGATTGTGCTTTCGCTGATGCCTTCAGCGCGGGCCTTTGCCGCGACAAGCTGCAGGTATCCGTCAAAACTTACGCCATAACTGCCTGACTGGGCCAATGCAGATGGTGCGGCAATAAGGCCAAGTAAAGCGGGGATGAGGGCAAGGGAGAGAGATTTTGCAAACCGATTCATGCCGATGATGATGGCACAGCTTGCTGGCGCAGAAAATGCCGCCCCTTGCTTCCTGCCCGGATAATTACCCCGGCTGCCGTGTGTTGTTATGCGAGGCCGCGCAATATGACTCACAGCGCATAACGGCGCTGCGGCTACATCCGACGCTCATCAGTTTGATGCAGAAGATAGCCCTGCCCGACCGCTCTCGCACACTGTGAAGTGGAGAAACGCGGCGGACGTGGCAGGGCCAAGCCAAATAATTGGCCCTAAGGCAGTTTTGGTGCGACTTCCTGTGCGAGCAGCCGCATGGATTCTTCCCACGGCTCAGGGTTGTCGATGAAATCGTGGCTGTAGATCAGCAATGTGCCGAATGGCCCACCCAGTTCCTCAAACCACCTTTCGAACTTCTTTTTCACCGTATCGGGCGACCCAACGATCCAGACATTTTCAGCCAGATATTCGGTGTCGATCTCGTCCGGATCGGTATTGTCCCCTTCAGGCATAAGCTCCTGAATGATACCGAACCGCTTGTAGGTTGGCGTAAGATATTCCTTCCATGCCAGAGCCAGCCCGCCGTTGATCGCGAGATCCATCGCCGCCTGATCAGTCTCTGCCACAACGACGTCGCGCACGACGCGATGGACCGAACGATCGAGGTTGAAACCGTTTTCCGCACTAATCCGTTCATAATCTTCGAAGTGCGTACGCAAGAAACGGTTGCCAGCGAAAACAGAGGCAGGAATCCAGCCTTTCTTCGCAGCGAAATTGATGGAAGGTGATGGTGAACTCAGCCCTGTCATTGCCATTGGCATTGTGCCACCGTAAGGCCGTGTATCGCGCATGTGAGCGCCGGGTTGGGTCGGGTCGGGATATCCGGCTTTCCAGAACTTGCCCTGATACTCGAAAGGTTCTGCCTTCCATACCCGTTCCATGATGTCGATGGATTCATACATCATCTCGGCATTGCCCTTGAGATCGGTAATACCCGAAAGCGCGGCATCGGTAGGATAGGCACCCGCCGCGACACCAAGAATGTAGCGCCCTTTCAGTATCTGGCTGAGCCAGGCCGTCTGGATCGCCAGAGTCGCCGGGTGGTGATAGGGCAGCAAATGGGCAAGTGGTCCGAAAGTGATATTTTTCGTCTGCCGCGCAGCCGCCGCGATCACCAGTTCAGGGCACGGAATGCCTTCCCAGTCGAGTGTCTGGTGTTCACCGACCCAGCATTCGGTAAAACCGACTTCGTCTGCAACGACCGCCTGACGGATTGCCCAGTCAAGCACTGCGGTTGCATCGCGTTCGGGCCGGTTGAACGGCGTCTGGAACATACCAACTTTCATAGAACTTCTCTCCATTGTTCCGTGTGTATTTCGCGGGAGAAAGCCACGGATTTCAAAATCACTGGCGGCAGGCCAGTCTCAATGGTGGCGGGCATCTTGGCAGCGTTGTGCGTGTGTCAAACGTCCCATTCGAGCACGAAGGGATCGACAGTGGCCACAATCCCGCTTGAAAAGCTGAGGTGCGCCCCCTTGGCCAGGCGGAATTCCGGGATACGCGCAAACCACTCTGTCAGGACGACCTTCAATTCGAGGCGGGCGAGGTGCATTCCGGGGCATGTGTGTGCGCCACGGCCGAAGACCGAGTGACGCCGCACCTTACGATCGAACCGGAAATCCAGCGCGTCGGGATTGCTCTCTTCGCTCATGGCGATCGGGATGGTCGAGGCCATGATCATGTCGTTCTTCCTGATAGTCACGCCATCCAGATCGATGTCCTGACGTGCTTCGCGACTATCCGAGACGACCGGAAACCGACGGAGAAACTCTGTCATCGCCTCATCAATTTTCGCGGGATCACTGGCCAGTGTCCGCCGAAGATCATCGTGCGTGGCAAGATAGGAGAACACGAATGAAAGCAGGTTCACAACGGTATCCAGCCCGCCAACCAGCGCCTGAATGGAAAGGTTTTGCGCGTCTGCATCGCTCAATGGCTTGCCGTTGACTTCGGCATTGGCGATGCGGGTAATCAGGTCTGTGCCCTCCTTGCCGCGCCGGGCCGAGATAACGGGGCCGATATAGTCGCGAAAACCCTTTTCAACGTCGGGAAACGCGATCGATCCGTCAGGCCGTGTGAACTGGTCAGCAAGATATTTCAGCCTTGGAAGGTCTTCTTCCGGCAAATTGACGATTTTCATGAAAATGCGGACCGGCAACTGTTCGGCAAAATCTTCCTTGAAGTCGCAATGCCCCTTTTCACGGAAACCGGCGATCAATTCGACGGTCAGATCCCGGATCGCATCTTTCATTGCGTTGACTTGCCGGGGGCCGAGATTGTCGTTCAGGACTTTGCGGTATGGTCCATGTTGAGGCGGATCGAGCGAAAGCGGGATAAAGTTTGAATAGGTTTCCCCCATGGGGTCGCGTGGAACGATGACCACCCTGCTCGAAAAATGATCTGAATCCGCCAGAATTGACTCGCACAGACCAGGTTCGGTCACCAGCCAATGACCGCCATTGTGCGGCGTCCACATAACCGCATGATCGGCCTTCGCAATCATGTCTCGCCAGAATTCATGGACCGACTTTCCGCCCGGAACAGGCTGATGCAGGTTGAAGTCAATCACACGGTCAGCCGGGACATTGTCCGGCCTGGGTGCAGCATCCGAAAGGTTCGTGTTCAAATGTCCTCTCCAAAATCGACACGCAAGCAACCGTTTTCAACTGATACGTAGCGTTGCACAAACAGTATCGCAAGCACGATACTCGATGATTTTTCGGTTTATTCAAAACCGTTTTCGGCTTTACGTCCCGCGCATAGTCCGGCGCTAACGTCGCTGGTAATGCGCCGGTTAAGGAAGGCGATACGTCCCGCGCCAAATGTGGTATACTAATTGGGCCTGAAGCGAGTTAACTGGCCGGGCAATCGGGAAAGAGCAAATGAAAAAGGTCGGCGAAGAAACACATCTTGATACTGACGAAGCACGCGGTGGCAGCACGCCGCACATTGTCCGATACGTCCTTGTAGTGGGCCTTGTTCTGGCTGTTCTGGCTTTGTCAGCGATATGGATTTCGCGCGCGCTTTATGAACAGCCCGCCCATGGAGACCCGGTAACGGCTGAAGAGCACGCCTTGGGAGGATAATCGGAAAGCCAGTCGGCTGATAAAAATGGCCGCGAGCGTCCACCTATCAAGTCCTTTACTGTGAACGATGTCGCGTTCACCCTGTGATTTTACGCGATCTTAACCATACTGCCGCAAAATCACCGGCAGCCTCGACGGAAAAGAGGACTGGATTTTGGATCGCAGAAAAGAAGATCGGCTTGCCGTTGATTTACTCGGAGTCCTGAACCGCACGGGGAAGGCGCCCGTTTGCGTTGATGTTTCGCAAGTGTCCGCCAATGGCTGCCGGTTGACTGGCAGAAACCTTGATCTGCATCCAGGGGAGCAGATCGAACTGGCCTTTGGCGGCCTTGTGGGGATGCAGGCCGAAGTTCAGTGGGCGCACGGTGATATGGCAGGGGTTCGGCTCGCCGCATCGCTGCACCCGGCGATTATGCGGTATTTCGCTTCATTCATCCGGCTTGCGGGGTAAAGCCATGTTCAAGAAATTTGCACTTGTCGCGATTGTCGCCATCATCGTGATCTATTATCAGGGGGACAAGCTCACCTTGATGAAGAATGAGGTTTTAAACGACACGGACAAGGAAGCCAGCCTGATCACCGGCGAGCAAACCGGCTGGTAAACGACCGCAATGGCGTTGCCTGCCCAGCCTAATTCTTCCCGCTGGCTGCATCCTCGATTGCCGATTTGTACACGTCCGGGCCAAGTATTCTGTCGACCTTCAACCGTGCGACTTCGGTAAGCTGAATCAGCGTGATATAGCCCCCAATTGTCAATATGGTTTCGACGATCTGGCGGTCGTTGAAGAACTGCGCCATTGCGTTGAACGTATCGTCCTTAACCCGCACATTCTGCACAACTTCGCGGACGAAATTCAGAAGCGCCCATTCCTTTTCGGTAAAAGGCCCCTGCACTTTGAAACCATCAGCGATTGCGGCAACTTTGGATTTTGGAATGCCGATCGTTTCGGCCGTGTGCACATGCTGGACCCATTCGTATTCCCCCTGCTCCAGATGGGAGACTGCAAGAACCAGTAGCTCCCTTTCATGGCCAGTAATGTCTAGCCGGGCGAAAGTTGCCTTCATGAATTCCAGATAAGGCATTGCACAGGTCGGCGCATTGGCAATCAGCCGAAAAACGTCGAGTTTCCCGTCAGGTTTGTCGCGATAATATGCGGCCAGAGGGCCATCCAGGGTTTGCGGATCGACGAGTGAAATTCGGCTCATACAAGTGACTCCCGCATTCGTATTCAATGGTGATGCGACGCGAGGTTGCCAACCTTCTGGCGCGGGTCAAATCGGGGAACATACCCCCTGTATTCAGACGGTGAACAGGAGGAAACGAAACCGACTGTCCCTACAGGAAGCGATACTGGTCAACTGACATTTTCAGGATTTCAAAGCCTTCGGTCGAAAGCACTGTGTCCAGATTGGCCGCAATGTTTTCGGCCTGCAAATCGCCTGGTCGGTATCCGGGACTTGTGGCGATGAAAACGCGCGCCATCCTGCCGCCACCGACGGATATTATTTCACCATTCAACTGACAGTCGCGCGAAAGCAGGTAGAGGACGGCAGGCGTGACATTGCCCGCACCAAGACGATCACTGTCAATGTGAGGAAGGTTGGCCTTGAAGTAGGGTTCGGAAAGCGGTGTCATCGCGACAGGCGCAAGCGAGTTGGTCAGAATGTCCTTGTCAGTATTTCCAAATGCAGTCGCACGGGTAAGCCCCAGCAGTGCGCTTTTGGCCATCAT
>JAGREQ010000339.1 GCA_020446465.1 Novosphingobium sp.
TTTTCTTTTTGCCAGGCTCCCGCAATTACAATCATAATAAGGAGTTGTCGAAACTCGTGCTCGCTGGAAAAAGAGAGCTTGATGCTGGCAGGCGGGCAGAAATTTATCGAAAACTTTTTGATACAGCAACGTTGGAGCGTTACGCGATGCCGGTCGTTCCAATTCCTGCCGTTACCGCCCATCGTAAGGAACTGGTGGTACCAGTTACCGGCACAAAGAAGCCGGAAGGGTTCATGTTCAACCTCCTGTCCTGGAAATAAATAAGATCGCACGAGGACTTCAGGACGGCGGCAAATGTATCCTGCTTCATGAGAATTACTCATGAAGCAGAATACAAAAGATCGTTTGCTCCGCGCAATCGGGTATGGAACGCTGGAGCCTGCCTGACACAAGTCCGGATACAAGCCCTGACAAACGCCCTGCCACAAGCAAGGTCACCGCGCGGGCTTCAATCTTGGGAGAAAGTTTCGAATGCTTGTCTTGGATCCGAAGTTAGGCGATTTTGCAATGGGGGACTTCTCTGCGTCAGAATATGTTGCCCGTGCACGGGCAATCGTTCCAATAATTCGAAGCCGCTCTCTTGAGCAGTGGGGCTGCAACAGGATGCTGGAGAGCACCGCGGACATGATACATGAGTCCGGTATCTTTAGAATGCTGCAACCTGAACGATTTGGCGGTGGAGAAACCAGTCCGATCGAATGGCTTGAGACAATTTCCACACTGGCGGAGGGCGATCCGTCCGTCGCATGGGCCACAGGGGTCCTCGGGATTCATAGTTTTCATTTGTCGCATTTTAGCGAACAGGCGCAGCAGGAAGTATGGGGCGGATCGAATAACGGGCGCGCTCTGCTGTCGTCGCCGTACGCGCCCAATCCGGTCAAGCGCGTGGATGGCGGATTTCTGGTTTCGGGTACATGGAAATTCGCCACCGGCGTGCATCATTGCGATTACGCCCTGGTCGGCGGCTCGGTCTATGATGAGGAACCTGGAACCGGTGTCGATCGTATGCGTGCGGGAGATTTTCGGGCCTTCATCATTCCCTGCGACCAATTCGAAATCAGGGAGAACTGGGAGGTTTCGGGGATGCGTGGCACTGGCAGCCATGACATCGAAATCGACAATGTGTTTGTGGAAGAGCATCGGACTTTGCCGTTCAGGGATGTAACAGCTGGTACGACACCGGGTAAGGCAGTCAATCCGGGAATCCTGTACCAGTTGCCGTTCTGGCAGGTGCTTGGAAGGATTACGACATCGCCAGTGCCGCTTGGCGCGCTGAAGGCGATGGCGGATCAATTTTGCGAGCGTGGACGCAGCCGGGTAAACCTGCGCGGGGTGCGGGCGTCTGATGATTCAGTCTCGACTTCGGCCGTGGCTAACGCCTATGCTGCGATTGATGAAATCAAAGGAACCAGTTACCGAAATCTGTGGCGGCTCATGAAATCCGTGGTGGATGGTAACACCCTGCCCATCCAGGAGCGGCTGATGTTCCGATATCAGACAAGCGCCGCGACATATAGAGTGGGTGAATTGGCGCTCGCGCTGTTCAAGGCGTGCGGGGCCGCTGGAATTTATAATGATCAGCCATTCGGGCGGCTGTCTAACGATATATTTGCCGTAATGGGGCACGCATCGAATAATGCGCAAGCAAATGCGAACGCCTGGGCGGGAATCTTGATGGGGCGCGATGTTTCGGAGATAGACCCGCGCGCATGACCGAGCACATACTGCGGAGCGCGGATACTGCGGGGTATTGTCAATTTTGACGATGCAGGCGTAGCCTATGGTCGTGTTGAAAGATTGAAGCGACGTTCAATGCCAAAGGGAAGCTATCAGAATCTTCTTCCGCCGATGACAGCGTTGAAGTCGTTTGAAGCGGCCGCGCGGTTGAACAGTTTTACACTTGCGGCTGACGAATTGAATGTCACACAAGGCGCGATCAGCCGGCAGATCAAGCTCCTGGAGAGTATTCTCAACGTCACTCTTTTCGATAGAAAAAACCAGCAGGTTGTACTGACGGAAGCTGGGCGCTACTACGCGCAGCATGTTGCCGAGAGTTTACACTACCTGAAGTCGGCAGCGACGCAGACGATTGCTTTTGCCCAGCCGGGCCATCAGCTTCACATAGGGATTGTTCCGGCATTTGGTTCACGCTGGATAATCCCTCGCCTGAGAGGTTTCGCGAGCGAATATCCGCAAGTGCATCTTCGCTTATCGACGATTTCCGGCGGCGATCTGGCGTTTGCGCTGGACGAGTTCGACATCGCCCTGGTTGTTGGTGTTGGCGATTGGCCCAAGGCAATGGTGCATCAACTGGAAAAGGAAGAACTTGTTGCAGTTGCAGCGCCGCCGTGGATCGAAAAGTTCAACATCAGATCACCGGGCGACCTTATAGGCCCGCCGCTCCTGGTTCACACCGACCGCCCGACCTTGTGGTCGAAATGGTTCGACATCAATGACATTGATGCAGGCGCATTGGTGCCGGCTCCACTTGCGCTTGAGCAGATTGTAATGATCATCGAAGCCGCCAATGCCCAGCTTGGAGCAGCT
>JAGREQ010000340.1 GCA_020446465.1 Novosphingobium sp.
CGGAAGAAACGCTATAGGCTTTTGAATTGTCGCATTTCCTGGCCGAAAAAGTCTACCACCTTTTTCTCGAAATGTTTTAACGCTTGAGAGATTCGAAACGGTCGATCGGCTCGAAATTGAGATCGCCCATCGCGACGTAAATCGGTTCGAAAAACTTGTTCTGGTCGATCGTTTCGGAAAAACTGTATTCCGGTCGTTTCGGGAAGGTTTCCTTCAGTTTTTCCAGAAAGCTCTCCACGTCATCGGTTTCAAAATAATAGAGCGAGAGATACGCAAACTGGTTGTCCATCTGGAAGGGGAACATCTTCGGCACATCGACAGCCTTGAAGCGTCCAAGCGGGACCAGCCCAGGCAGGGATTTATATGTCGGATACGCGGTATTGTCATACCAGTCGTTGAATTCCGCATCCTTGCCGGGGAGCGGGTTCGTCATCGCGAGCAAGAGGTGTTTGGCCATCGGCAATCCTTCCCATTTGTGTTTCGTTTGCTGCACTTCGCCAATTTGTAATTGAGCGAATGGTCAGAAATTTGATCGTGCGCTGAAAGGCCGAGGCAGGTCAAGCATGGAAAACGGTAATCGAAGAAAAAGAGGGGCGAAGAAAAAAGGGGGCGCGCCACTGATGGCCGCCCCCTCTGCCATGGCTTTTTACAGTTTTACTTACTTTGCTTCTGGCGCTGCGGCTGCCGCATCGTCCGGCAAGCCGCCAAGCTGGCCGACAAGTTTGGTGTAAGCGTCGAGATAAGCCAGAACGATAACTTGCCCGATTTCGGTGTTCTGGTAGCCGCCGCCCGCGACACCGCCGAACACGCCGCCCCCAAACAGGCCGCCACCGCCGCCGCCAAAGCTGAGGTCGGACTTGCGGGCATAGCCTTCGGTCAGCGCTTCTTCGACGGTTGTGCGCGCGTTCACGATCGACAGCGTGACATTGGCTTCACCCTTCTTGACCTTGATGCCGCCAGCGACCGCGCCGAGCGGACCACCGACAAAATTGCCAAGGAAGCCGCCGAAACCGCCACCGCCGGAGTTCTTGTTGGTGGAGACGATGTCGGGCTGGAGGAAATAGTCAGCCGCCTTGACCTGTCCTTTGCCGAGGTTTGAACCTTCCTGCAGCTCGCCCTGGTCAGCCAGTGCGCGTTCCATTGCCCGGCTCTGCATAGAGCGCCCGCGGTTGACGAGCTGGAAACAGCCCGAACGCTGGACAAATATCTTGATGATGGCTTCGGGGCTGCCGAGGCTGAATTCGCGCCACCACTGGTTGTCAGGCTCGACAATGGCGACAGTCCCCAGGTTGCGGTTGCAACGCGGGATTTCCTGCGTGCCCTTTGACTGTTCCTTGCGAGCGGACGATTCGCTCTTCGCCAGTGCCGGTGTTGCTGTGGACGCAAGGGCAAGCGCCACTGCGCCGCCAATCAGCTTTTTCATTGAAAACTCCCTCGAAAACAGTTTCGTCACGAATGCGGCACATGCGCCGCGCAATCTGATGCTGCGATCCCGTTTGTGCGAGACATTACCTATCATTGGGCAACAGTCCAACAGGTTGATGATAATTATCTGTATTTTCAGCCAGGGTCAGCGCCGCAACACAGCCATATTGTCAATCAGGCGCGTCGATCCGATCCTTGCGGCCACCAGCAACCGCGCCGGGTCGGTGCCGAGCGATAAAACTGGCGCAAGGCTATCGGCATTGGCGAGGGCGGCGTAATCGACTGTATGGAATCCCGCGGTTTTGAGCGCAGTTTCAAGGCCTGCGAGCGCACCGGCAACATCCCCGCCAGCTTCGATCGCAGCAATGGTTTCACGCATGGCGCGTGGCAAACTGGCTGCGGCTGTCCGTTCAGTTGATGAAAGATAGCGGTTGCGGCTGGACATGGCGAGGCCATCATCCTCACGCACGGTTGGCACGCCGATGATATTGCCGACAGCGGGCTGTGTCAGGTCAAGATCGCGGGCCATCCGCCGGATAACGGCGAGTTGCTGCCAGTCCTTTTCTCCGAACAGGGCCATGTCAGGCAGAACCTGATGGAACAGCTTGCAAACCACCGTCGCCACACCGTCAAAGTGGCCGGGGCGCGCCGCACCGCAGAAATTATCGCTGACGCCGGACACCGAAACATTCGTGGCAAACCCGTCGGGGTAAACTTCCGCAACGTCGGGCGCCCACAGCACGGCGACGCCTTCTGCTTCCAGCAACCGGCTGTCTTCGGCCATCTGGCGAGGATAAGCGTCGAGATCCTCATTCGGGCCGAATTGCGTGGGGTTGACGAAGATTGATACGATGACGTGCCGGGCCTTCTTTCGGGCTTCGCGGACCAGTGTCAGGTGGCCTTCGTGCAGCGCGCCCATAGTGGGGACGAGGGCGATTTCACCATCGCGCTGCAAGTCGGCAATGGATTTCCTCAACAGTTCGAGCCCGGTGATGGTTTGCACCTGTTTCACGCCTCCGATAGAATACGCGCCTGTAATGGCTTGCGCCGGTCCTAGACCGCGCGGGCGCAATGGTCCAACTTCGTATCGAAAGTTTCTTCGCCTCGTGTCGAGCACT
>JAGREQ010000341.1 GCA_020446465.1 Novosphingobium sp.
ACCGATCTACCGATCTGTGCGTGTTCCAGCGCCCCGATCACGATAGCCCGTTCAAGCTGGTTGAACTGGCGCCGGGTGTGACGGCTGACGAAGTCGCCGCCAAGACAACGGCCAACTATACGACCTGAACCTCTGGATTGGTGTGATGGCGCGCGATGGTATTGCCGTTCATGGCTCTACCGTCGCGCGCTTTGCCTTTGCTGCGGGGCTGGTTGGTCTCGTTGCTGGTGGAGTCAAAGTGCTTGTCTCGGCGCTGAACGGCTAAAAGTGGATTGTCGGTGGATGCTGCCGTTGCTGACGTCCGAAATTTGCATCATGATAATAGAGCAGTGGAGGGGGCGGTTTCCTCTTGAAGTTTGTTTTATCATTTTTGTGTTCGATTGTCCTCAGTGCATGCTGCTCGTCGTTAGGCATCATGTATCCATCAGACTTCCATCAGTATGAGGATCTTCGCTCATTCAAGGCACCTCCGATCGAACAGATCGAGGGGCAATCCATTCGGCTGACTTGGCACGCTTGGCACAAAAGGCCAGGACTGATACTTGCGAATTGTACTGATCAGCAATGTCGCCTCGAACTACGCTTTACCGATGGTTACGGCACTTACCGGCAGGGAAGCCTCATGGGCATTCGCGAGGTCAAAATTTCTCAAGAGGAATTTGACGCAATCGATCTTGCTTTCGAGAATGATGGCTTCGCTGCGTTTGAGCCGCAGTTAAGAGAAAATGACGAATATTCGGGAACTGCTCAGCCTGATGGCTCCATAGCCTTTTGCATCCATGCGCCGCATTATTATCTTGAGACATTCAAGGAATATCGCCGTCACATCATATATCGATATTGCCAAGATAACTATGACGACGGTTTGCGTACCGCGATGCCACTTGTCGAGTTAGCAATACACTATTTTCCAAACGAAATGTCGAAAATCACTGCTGTATGGGTTGAAAAGGAACTAGACGCCGAACTACCCAAACACTGACCGCGGTTGAAAGGCTCCCTCCTCACCCTTCAAGCATTCGACCTGCTGCTGGGCATCATCCGATATTCACGGGAATCGCGTTCGCGTGAAACAATCCGGTCGATCTCTGACTGCCAACCTGAACCGGGAAACGGGTTTGACCGGGTTTCTTAAGAGGTAAGCGGCCGGACTACGTAAAGCCGTTTAACATTCCTGCATGTAACATCGGGGCATGGGTCTTTCACATGCTCCTCAAGACTGCGACAATCTCCACCCCGAAGCTTGCAACTGACAGGCGAAAAGCGCCAAGGCGCGTCATTACGTTCGGCTTCGACATTGTAGAGGCCGGCTCGAATCAGCGCATACTCATCCTCGATCTGTCCCGGACCGGCTTGCGTTTGCAGACCGCTGCAAATCTGGCTGTGGGGGAGACAATCGAGGTGGAAATTCCCGAAGCTGGATTGGTCGAAGCCAGGATCATGTGGCGGGCCGATGATGAGTTCGGCGCCATGTTCGCCTCACCGATCAGTCAGGCCGCTGTCAGCGCGGTGCTTCTGGCATCGCCCGCGCACGCGGCGGATCAGGACAAGGAGGAGATAAAGGCGGCGAGCGGCCCCCGGTCACAGCCCGGACCAGCCCCCGATTGGCTTATGTGGACAGTCCTGACTTTCAGCGCGCTGGTTGTGGCGCTGTTTATCTATGCGATCGGATTTCTGCCCATCAGCGCGCACGCCCCCAACTAACGACCGGCAAAAAAACGGGAGACCGCCCACAGGGAAGCCTCCCGTTCAATTTCGTATCGGTTCGTCAGCCCATCTGCCTTTTGGCAGGCAGATTATGGGGGGCAGGCTGGCGATATGGGCGGGAGCTAACCGACCCGGCCGATACGGTGATAAAGATTCGCGTATTTCGAGGATTCCGGATCGTCCTTCACCTCGCGAATATAATAGGCAACCGCGGTGCGGATCAGGCGAAAATCCTCGCTTGAAAAGACAGCGCGGGAACGTTGCGGTTCGGCCATAAATATAACTCCATTCCAGTCATGCCACCGGGCACTGCCCGATGGCATAGCATGGTAACGATCAGGCTGCGAACTGGTTCATGGTGTTATCCTTGCCACCAGCCTTCAGCGCCGCTTCGCCGGCGAAGTATTCCTTGTGGTCATCGCCGATGTCGCTGCCGGCCATGTTCTGGTGCTTCACGCAAGCGATACCCTGACGGATTTCCTCGCGCTGGACGTTGAGAACGTAGCCCAGCATACCTTCGTCACCGAAGTAACGCTTGGCAAGGTTGTCGGTCGAAAGTGCCGCAGTGTGGTATGTCGGCAGCGTGATGAGGTGGTGGAAGATGCCAGCCTGTGCCGCCGCATCCTTCTGGAAGGTGCGGATGCGCTCATCAGCTTCGTTGGCAAGGTCGGACCCGTCGTAGTCCACGCTCATCAGCTTTGCTCGATCATAGCCCGAAACGTCCTTGCCTTCGGTCTGCCATGCGTCGAACACCTGCTGGCGGAAATTCAGCGTCCAGTTGAAGCTGGGCGAGTTGTTGTAAACCAGCTTCGCATTGGGGACGACTTCGCGGAT
>JAGREQ010000342.1 GCA_020446465.1 Novosphingobium sp.
GACACCGAAGTCCAGCAGCCGAACAGACTGGCGACATTTTCCTGTAGCATCAGCTGACGACCGAGTTGCGCATACAGCGGCCAGTCAGACGCCGGGTCGGTCACCACCACGTCGACCTTTTTTCCCAGTACTCCGCCTTTTTCATTAATTTCCTGTACAGCCATCTTGCAGACTTCGTTCAGGCGGCCTTCGATGTTCGCCATCGTGCCGGACGAGGAAAACAGGCAGCCGATTTTGATAGACTCCGCCGCAGATGCATGGCGGATGATCGACGGCATGGCCAGCACGCCAGCGGCGGCGGCAGTACTCTTGATAAATGTTCTACGCTTCATATGACGACCTCACTTCTTTATTGGTTAATGCCCATACGGATGACACTTCGAGGAGGGAGCAATTAGCAAGCCAAATTAATTACATGATGTAAAAAAATACTAATTCATTGAAATTAAAGTATTTTTTATTTATAGACTTGGATGTAACAAGCGTTGTTTACAGACTGGAACACAATGCGTGCGCATTCTCTGAGCACACCGGTCAAACAGCGATCTTTTTTGGTGCAAGCTTATGGAAGACGAATGATGACTCTACCGACATACCCACCTGAGGGCTTATTGCATCCATGCCCCCCAGGCTTGCGATCGACAGATTCTGGGATATCCTCCAACGATGCGACCTAATAAATGCAGCCTTTGAGGTTTTGATTCATATGTCTTCAGTACATGATCTGACGCGATCGCAGCACGTTCGACAGATGAACCGGTCACGAATCCTGACCGAAATCTACCGCTCCCCAGGCATTACCCGTGGCCAACTCGCGCGCTTGACGAATCTTACCGAAGCCTCGCTTTCACGAATCACCAAGAACCTGCTCGATGAAGGTCTGGTGCGCACGGTGAAAGGACAGAGCGAATCGCTCAAAGCGGAACGCAACACCCGGGGACGGCCGAATGTCTGCCTGTCACTGTGTCCTGACGGACTCTATGTATTGTGTCTGTCACTTACCGCCTACGAACAAAAATTCTCTATCATCGGTGCCACCGGCGAACGGATCGGCGAAGATTCCATCAAGGGTTGGCCCAACGTCAAACCTCAGAACGTTCTGGATCAGGTTTCCGAATACCTGTTGGCGCTACGCCACCGTCCGGGGTTTAAGTTCGATAGACTCGCCGGTGTCAGCATCACCATCGCCGGTGACGTGGACGCCGAAACCGGCGAGATACTTGACGCCCCTTCCATAGGCTGGAAGGCGTACCCGTTGGGTGAAAGAGCGCAGAAGGCCTTTGGCCTGCCCGTAAGTGTTCAGAACACAGCCATCGCCTTGCACGTGGCCGAGGTCCCCAAAACCAGCCGCCGCGACAGCCAACACAGCTTATTGCTGCATGCCGGTCTCGGCATCAGTGCCAGCCTGGTGGTCAAAGGCATGCTTTCACGCGGAAGTGAATTCGAGCGCGGTATCGGAAACATTATCATCGAAAGACCTGCTGCAGAATCATATGTTCCCAATACGACATCAACAGAAAATACAACTCCAGGCACTTTTGTTCGACTGGCCGACATTTCATCCGGCCGTGCTATCCTGCAACGTCTGGGACATTTCAGTGGCAACACAGCAACCGACAGCGGTGATGCGGGGCTGCAATTAGGCCTACCCCACACAGTCCGTCAGGCGAACGCCGGGGAACCGCGTTCGGTAGCAGCATTTTCAGAAGCCGGACGAGCATTAGGCCTGGCCTTCCTCAGCACCCTGGCCCTCGCCCATCCTGACCGGGTAATTCTGGCCGGCCCGCTTGCAGCAGCCAAACCCTTCGCCCGTGCCTTTCAGGACATTCTGCAGGATTACAACCGCATCGAACCGGCCGTCAGCCCCACCGTCGAAATTTCGCAATTCACCTACCTGAAAGCAACGGAGATCACCGGCCTGAAACACTTTTTCCTCGCCAAGCCGATCGCGGATTGACAACACGCGCTCTTTCAGAGCCCGGGCTGCCGGAATGATGAGGGACGCCACCAATGAACGCTTATGCTGAGTTGCGGGCCACAGATACGCAACCGTTTCAAAACGTCCGACTCGTCGATACGCACACCGGGCTACTGTGTTCGCTGCTATACTCAGCGCGGCTCAAGTGCTGTTTGGCTGCTTGTATTAATGATTTGGTTTAATTTTCTCCCGGAGAATTTCCGTGTTAAATAATCTGGACAATATCAGTGAACGCATCTTCTATATCCCTTCCTGGGTCAGATGGACAGGTTTTTTACTGATTTTCCTTTCTTTTGCTTCTGCGGTCGCGGCTTTTGTTTTAGCGTTCACCGGCGTGGGAGAGCCCTCCTGGATCGATCCCGCACTCTCGATTATACAAATGTCCGGCGTCGGCGCCCTGGGCATGCTGATCGCGTTTTTTGTAGAGCGGGCTCACAGCGCTCCGAAACTTGCCGCGTTGACTGAACGATTCCTGACGCATGACATTCCCCAGAATCTTCTCAAAATTGACCACGAACTCGGGCATTTTCAGGAATGGAACCAGCAATCTGGCGGGAGT
>JAGREQ010000343.1 GCA_020446465.1 Novosphingobium sp.
GTAGACGCGCTCGACTCAAAATCGAGTTTCTTCGGAAGTGCCCGTTCGAGTCGGGCCAGGGGCACCACTCCCATATTTCTCGCTTTTTTTCGGTATAGCAGCGCGACTTGTGGGTATCACAGACAAAACCGCTTTCGCCATTGTGATTCTCGTCCATCATGGATTAGGTCCGCTGCATGACCGTGGCTGAAAGACCTCAGAACAATACCATCGGGTTTGGCCCCGATGGTCGTGACGAATTGCTTTTGGCTGCACCGGAAGCATTCAGTATCGCACATGATCATTGTTCGCCCGAATGTCTGCATATCCATGCAATCTGGGGTTATTTGCGGCTCTATGGTGGTCTGGAATCGGTTGCTCGTGATGGCGATTTTCTTATCCGCGAACTCCGTCAGGCTATTGTGGATGGTGCACGCCGCATCCTGATCGCAGGATCGGCGGATTGCGGTATTCTATCTTACGTTCGATATGCAGCGCCCGAACCGGCAATGCTTGAAATTGACCTGATCGATCGTTGTGCGACCCCCGGCGCGCTGAACCGCTGGTATGCCAAACGCCACGGACTCAATCTATGGGCCGATGCAACAGACGTAATGGACTTTGACGGTTCACGGGGTACCTACGACGTAATTCTGGCTCACAATTTCCTCATGTTCTTTAATCACGAAGGACGATGCGCGGTTGCACGAAAATGGGCATCGCTTCTGGCACCCGGTGGACGGATTCTGTCTGTGAGCACACTCAGCGCAGGGGATGATCGGGCCGTCACCCGGTTTGATCGAGATTGCGGTGAAGCTATTGCAGACAAGGTCGCAAGAGAACATGCGGCTGCCGCGCCCGATGGTATTGCGACCGAAGCCATTGCCAGGCTGGCCCGCTCTTACGCAGTAGGACAACACAATTACAAAATCCCCAGTGATACTGTTCTGGCGGCACCGTTCAAGGCGGCGGGGCTTGATGTCACTTTGCGTGCAACAGGGCCATTTGCTGCAAGGCGCGGAGTGGTCGCGAAGCACCCCATGCAAAAGCGGAAGGAAGCGAATTGAGCGGGACTGAAACGACTGTGTCCGAACAGACGACTCCAGGCCACGCACCGGCATCACCGCTGATTACCTTTGGCGACACAAGGCCGTTACGCGGCCATGGCTTTGGCAGCAGCCTTGCAGCTTTCATTGCAAACGTAACGGTCGAAGGAGCAGATCAGGTCAATGCCCCTGCAATTTCAGCTGCGGTCGCTAAACTTTTGCCGATTAATGAAGAGCAGAAATGGCCTGCCGCGGATGACGGGTTATCACCGGGTCAGCACCTTCTTGCAGCACTGGTGGAACTGAGCGCGACAATTCAACGTGAACGTGGGCTGCCCATCTTTGGTCGATCCGCGATTCTCGCAAATACGGCCAATAGCTTGGGCAAGGGCAAAGAAACCTTCAAGGTTGTTGTGCCATCGGTTCATCCAACCACTAGCGCCAAATCGTTAATTGCCGCGGCTGATGTATTGAACACACTGTCTCTCGCCGATCATACGGACACAGCAACCCTCGATGAGCTCCAGGCTCGCATTGCCAGCGTTCAGGATGACCTAGCACCATTCGCGCAAGCGGGGACCAATGCCTTTAGGTTAGTGCAAGCAGCGGTTCGTCAGTCGATTGAAGTCACTGGAATGCCAAACGCCATAACTCTTTTCGGCCTCGGTCAGAATAGCGTGAAGCTGAACAGTTCAATGGTCGTGTCCCGAGGTGTGGTGTAGGAAGGCTTCCCTGAGAGGGTGGCCACCGTCGATCTTCTGGTAGGGTTCGGATGCGAACACGAACCTGGAGAAGAAGACGATGACCGACGACAGAATGGCCCTGATCGAGCTGATCGAGCAAGGGGCGGATAGCGATTTGGTGCGTGAGATGCTGGCGTTTGCCGCCGAGCGCATGATGGATCTGGAGATTGAAGCGAAGACGGGCGTGCCATCGGGTACCCGCAGCCCGGCGCGGATCAACCACCGCAATGGCTACCGCGAGCGGGGCTGGGATACGCGTGCCGGACGGATCGAGTTGGCGATCCCGAAGCTCAGGAAGGGCAGCTACTTTCCGAGCTTTCTAGAGCCACGCCGTACAGCGGAGAAGGCGCTGGCGGCGGTAATCCAGGAGGCTTACGTTCACGGCGTATCGACACGCTCGGTCGACGACCTGGTCAGGGCGATGGGCGCCAGCGGCGTATCGAAGAGCCAGGTCAGCCGCCTGGTCGGCGAGATCGACGAGCGGGTGAACGCCTTCCTGACGCGGCCCATCGAAGGCGAGTGGCCCTATCTGTGGATCGACGCCACTTACCTCAAGGAACGCGAGGGCGGTCGCATCGTCACCATCGCCACGATAATAGCGGTGGGCGTCAACACCGATGGCCGGCGCGAAGTGCTGGGCGTCGCCACCGGCTCCTCGGAAGCAGAGCCCTTCTGGAAGGGCTTCCTGCGCTCTCTGGCCGACAGGGGGCTGCGCGGTGTGAAGCTGGTCATTGCCGACGATC
>JAGREQ010000344.1 GCA_020446465.1 Novosphingobium sp.
CCTGATACGTTGCACCACCAACACGGCGGCTGCGGACTTCGATCTGCGGCTTCACATTGTTCAGCGCATCGTGGAAGAGCTGGACCGGGTCAGCCTTGGCCTTGGCTTCCACGGTTTCAAGCGCACCGTAAACGATGCGTTCGGCAGCGGATTTCTTGCCGTCATACATGAGGTTGTTCATGAACTTCGACAGAACCTGATCACCAAACTTCGGATCAGGCAGGATTTCCCGTTTCTCGGGACGACGACGACGTGACATATTTTCTAACTCCTTAGGAGTGGCTGCTCACATCCGTGAGCACCCTGCGCACCGGCCCTGCGGCAGCGGCAGCGCGTAAAACCTTACTTCGGACGCTTCGCGCCGTACTTGGAACGGCTCTGCTTGCGGTCCTTCACGCCCTGCGTATCGAGGACACCGCGCAGCACGTGATAGCGCACACCGGGAAGGTCGCGCACACGACCGCCGCGAATCAGCACGACAGAGTGTTCCTGCAGGTTGTGCCCTTCGCCGGGGATATAGCTGATGACTTCACGCTGGTTCGTGAGGCGCACCTTGGCGACCTTACGCAAAGCGGAGTTCGGCTTCTTCGGCGTTGTCGTATAAACGCGCGTGCAAACACCGCGCTTCTGCGGGTTCTGCTCCATCGCAGGGACCTTGCTCTTGGCCTTTTGCGGAACGCGGCCCTTGCGGACCAGCTGGTTGATTGTAGGCATTAAATCTCTTCACCTGTTCATTAGGCGCCAACCTGAGGTGAAGGGTAAAGGGTCACACGCAAGCCCTGGCAGTGTGGAACCCGCCGCTAAATGGGCAGATCGACACAGGGCCGGTGAGAACCGAAACGCTCCACCCGGAAAGCACCGGGTTACTTTGCCGACCGCCTGAAAATCAGACCGCACCGCCAATGTTCAGCTCTTTCATCCCGAAGAGCGCCGAAGCACCCATCGAAGTGGGCGGGCCATTAGGCCGAAAAGGGGCGGAGGTCAAGTGGCCCCACTCCCCCTGTCGTCCCGCAATATCGGCAGGAAACAGAACCCCTTGAAGAACCTTTTTTAATTTCGTGCGTTGATCCTCAGAACATATGCCTGAGGATGCCAGAACATGAATGTCCCTACGCCGCTCGACGCCATGACCAACAATCTGCTTGCGAGCTTGCGTGATGAAGACCTCAAGCGAATGTTGCCGCACCTTGAATCGCGATGGTTCGATGCCGGGGATTTGCTCTACAAGCGCGGCGACAATGTCGAAACCGTCTATTTCCCGAAAGGCCCATCGCTCGTTTCCTTCGTTGTGGTGACAAGCGACAGGCATGAAGTTGAAACCGTCCTTGTGGGCCGCGAAGGCGCAGTTGGCGGCGTTGTCAGCCAAGGCTATCTGCCAGCCTACTCCAATTGCGAAGTGCGATGCGGCGGGCCGTTCTATTCCATCGGCTCCGCCCAGCTCGAAGTGGTCAAGCACCAATCCATGAACTTGCGCCATCTGTTTGCGCGCTATGCAGATTGTCTGGTTGCACAGATGTTTCAGTCCGTTGCCTGCAACGCCGTGCATACGATCCAGCAGCGCACGGCCAAGTGGCTGCTCGCTGCGATTGACCGCACGGGCGATAGTGAAGTCCCGATGACTCAGGAACAACTTGCATCCATGCTGGGCGTTGGCCGCAGTTATATCAGCCGCGTTGTTCGATCCTTGCGTGAAGAGGGTTTGCTACGGACCCGTCGCGGTCACATCGTCGTTGCAGATATTGAAAAACTGCGAAAAATATCGTGCAACTGCAATGATCTGGTGCGCCAGCATTTCGACGAAGTCCTGCACGGCGTTTACCCTGAAGAGACTGCGAAACTGGCGTCGGTTGTCTGACGCTGGGCACCCGCACTGCATTGCGGACTGATCGCGCGCTATACAGCCGTCAGGTGAGCGACCAGCGCACGGACCTTTTTCTGCCGCCACTGTGGAGCAGGCGCCGTCAGCCAATAACTGCGCTGCGCCGGTTGTGCCGGGCCTAGTGATTCCACCCGCCCGCTTTCTATCCAGCTTTGCGCCAGAAGTGCCGGAACACATGCGACGCCCAGCCCTGCGGCAGCAGCGGCGAGAGCCTGCCCCGCATCGCCAACATGCAGGATCGCGTCGGCCTCCCCGTCAACGGGTTCTTGCCCACCATCGCCAGCCCAGCGGATCAGAGGTGCGGATTGCCCCCCTGCTTCACCGGGTGCGGCCACAGTAACCTTCAGCGCCTCCCCCAGTTTCACGCCTTCCAGATCTCCCGGGCCATCCGTCCAGCGCAATGCGAGGTCCAGATTTGCTTCGGCAAAGTCGGCCTGTTCGCTATCGAGCAAGGTGTACTGCACTTGCGGGTTCGCTTCACGGAATGAGGCCAACCTTGCACCAAGCCATGCCTCGAAAAAGTCGCGCGGTGCTGCAATTGTATAACGGTGGCTCGCCTGCCCGGCCTGCATGGCCCGCACCGATTCCTCAATATGAAGGAACCCTTCGCGCAAAGGG
>JAGREQ010000345.1 GCA_020446465.1 Novosphingobium sp.
TGCTCTGCGCCGGACTGATCGGCTGGCGCGCGTACCGCATGGCGGGCGAGGGCAAACGGATCGGGCTCTACGGCTTTGGCGCAGCGGCGCATATTCTTGCGCAACTCGCCGTCGATCAGGGACGTGAGGTTTACGCTTTCACCCGGGCAGGCGATGTCGCCGGACAACAGTTCGCGCTTCGCCTCGGGTGCCACTGGGCCGGCAATTCCGACGACCTGCCGCCCGAAAAGCTCGATGCGTCGATCCTGTTCGCGCCGGTGGGCGCCCTTGTTCCCGCTGCGCTGAAAGCCGTGCGCAAGGGCGGGCGCGTCGTCTGCGCGGGGATCTACATGAGCGATATACCATCGTTTCCCTACGCTGACCTTTGGGGAGAGCGAGAAATCGTCTCTGTCGCCAACCTGACCCGGGAGGACGGAACAAGCTTCCTGACCCCGGAAGTGGCGGGCAAGGTGACCAGCCATGTTGTGACTTTTGCGCTTGCCGATGCGAACGAGGCGCTGCGACAGTTGCGGGAAGGGGAGTTCGAGGGGGCTGCGGTGCTCGTACCCTAGCTGTCGGAAGTCAGGTCACGCACCAGCGCCAGCGCAGCCCGTTGAACGTCGCGCCAGGTTTCCGCGAAACCCTCGTCACCGCCGAAATAGGGATCGGCTACGGCCTGACCTTCCATGCCGTCTACCAGATCCAGCAAGAGCGAGAGGCGGGCGGACGCATCCGACGGCGCGCGTGATCGCAGATCAGCAAGGTTGTTCTCGTCGAGGGCGAAAATGTGCGTAAATCGCCTATAGTCTTCAATGGCGACCTGACGGGCGCGGTAGAACGATATATCAAGGCCGTGCCGGCGTGCTTCGGCTTGTGCACGCGGGTCGGGCGGGGCGCCGATATGCCAGTCCCCGGTTCCCGCGGAATCGATTTGAACATCAAGGCCCGCATCTTCGGCAGCGCGCCTGAACGCAGCTTCCGCGAGCGGCGAGCGGCAGATGTTGCCAAGGCAGACGAACAGGATCGATGGGCGCGTCACTCCGGCGATCAGTAGGGCGTCAGAACGATCCTGTCACGCGCGCCGGCGGCTGGCTGTCAGCGAAAGCCGAACAGCTTCGCCCAGAAGCCCGGTTCTTCCATTGGCTGGATCGGACCGTAAGCCAGGTAACGCTGGTGGGCATCGCGGTGCGGACGCGGCATGACCCAGCTGTCGGGACGGCTGCTTTGGTAACGCATGGCAGACATGGCAAACTCCATTGTTCCACCCCCCTCGTACTGTCGCTAAAACGGCACAACTTGCCGTTTGGTTCCCGCAACCATGTCGATTTGCGCCGCCAATCGCCTCGCAATCGTGGAAAAGGGACGAAAGTTTGCTTTTTGTAGCTCTTTCACTATGTCATCGCTTCACTAGGCACGCGCAAGAGCACCGGCAGGTCGGTCGGCAGAATGGGCAACGGACAATCTTTTTCGGCAATTCGATAGTCGCCCGACAGTGTGGCGATGCAGGGCGCGGTACAAGTCACCCGATTGCGATCCCTGGATTGCCCCGCGCACTTGAACGCGTTCTGAAACATGGGCTTTGGGCGCTGCTGGTAACGATCCTGGCAAGCAGTCCGGCGCAGGCGCAGCCGCCAGCGTTCCTCTCGCAGGAAAACGAAGTTACGACCGATGCCGGGTATGCGCTTGTCGACTGGGAGGCGGAAGGTTCCGTACAGCTTGCGATGGCGCCCGTCGATGACAAGGCGGAGGCGCGCACGCTCTATTCCGGTGCCAACAAGGCATATTTCATTTCCGGCCTTGCGGAAGGTGATTACTACCTCTGGCTGCGTGGCGATGATGGTTCGATGTCGGAACCATTGAAGCTCGCGGTGCGGCACCAGTCGTTGGCGCAGGCGCTGTGGCTGGCGCTTGTCGGCGCGATCGTATCGCTGCTGATCGTCGGTACCATCGTCCTGGGCGCGCGCGATGACTGAGACCGCCGCGATTCTGCCGCCCAATGTTGGCTGGCTGCTGCTTGCGCTGTTCAGCGTATTGTGGATCGGCCTTGGCATATACTGGGGGCGCCGCAACAAGAGTTTCGAGGACCACGCGCTGGCCGGTCGTAATATTGGCCTCGCGCTGGGGTCTGCGACGGCCGCGGCGACGTGGATCACCTCGAACACGACAATGCTCGCGCCGCAATTCGCGCTGCAGCTCGGCATCTGGGGAATGCTGGCTTATTCGACCGCCAGCTTCGGCCTGTTCCTGTTCGCGCCGATGGCGGGCCGCATTCGGCAACTGATGCCGCACGGGTATACCAGCGGCGACTTCTTCCGGCTGCGCTACGGCAAGCCCGCCTGGGCGATCTTCCTGGTATTCACGCTGTTCTATTCGCTGACCTGGCTGGTTTCGATGGCGATGGCGGGAGGTATCCTGCTCAATGCCTTGTCCGGAATCCCCTATGCCTACGGGATGAGCGTGATCCTGGCGGTCTGCGTCCTCTACACGATGCGAGGCGGACTGGCTGCGGTCATCG
>JAGREQ010000346.1 GCA_020446465.1 Novosphingobium sp.
AGGAGGCCGCTTGCGGAAGGTCCGTCTCGATGATCAGTGCTTCATCCGGCTGGATATTGAACAGCATCTCCACATATTTACAGGCGGTATTGCCGGCAGCATCCGTTTCATCTGGTACTTCCCAGCATTTGTTATATCCAACCGCTGACTTGATATCGTCATTGCGTTTCAGCCAGTAGCTCGTTGAATTCTGCATGAACCGGGTGACCTTCGTCAGCCGCTGATCAATATCGTCAAGCTCAACCCACATCTTGTCTCCTTCGGTTTTATCCAAAGTTTCGATATGCAGTTCCACCGGTTCATCATTGGTCCAGTCGTAAATCACATTGCGCAGGAACAACTGAATGTTACGCGCGCTTGAATCCAGTTTAATCCAGTTGCCTTCTTGCGGTTCGGCAGAAGCAATGATTTCGAAGCTGCCGTCAGGCTCTATCTTCAGATCATCCAGATCCGTCACCCCAATGAAAAAGGGATTCTCATCGCCCCAGAATCCGGCGTGACAGTGGAATTCGGTCCAGCGGCGCGTGCCTCTCTTGCCCCAGATGCGATAGGTTCGGCGACCGTCCAGAAAAGTGAACTGGTACAGGAAATCGGGGCATGTCAGGCCCCATTGATAGCCGAGCGGCTGCTCGGGCATGTTTTTCGACCAGACGGGGTGCGCATGCAATGGAGAAACATAGCTGTTGAACCCGACATGTTCCATTGTCAGCACCTGAAAAAGGGCACGGGCCTTCTCATCTTCCGTTTCCGCCCAGGGCGAGTTCATCCATCGGTCACGCGCTTCAGACAATGCCGCGAGATGCTTGTCCCAATTTGGCGACAGGCTGTCAGATGTTTTGCTTGTCATGACCATCTCCCCATCCATTTCGTTTTCGTATTTCCGCCACCACGCGAGGAGAGCAGGCCTCCGAAGCAATCTGGAGAGCGCAACACCCTTTCCTCCATTTGCCGCGCTTCAGCGACAATCTCCCGGAGGTCTGCTCTGCGCCGCGAGCCAGGCGCGCGCCTCTTGCCGAAGCGCAGTTCGTCTCGATCATCGGGGCAACGGCAAGTGCTGCGGTCTGTGAATAACGCCTCTCACTCGCTCGCGATGAAGCCAATGATCCATCCTGAATTTTTCCGAGGCAGTTTCACTTTGTCAGGAAGCCAATTCGCTCATCAGCGACGATGGGTCGCGTTCATTGATGCCATCGAACATGGTCGCCGTTGTCGTCATCTCGATCGAAGACAATTGCTCGATGAATTTGCCAAGATGCGGGGTCCGCATATGTGCCTTGATCGCGTTTTCATCCTGCCACAGTTCGATCACGCGAATGATATTGCCGTCATCGACATCTCGAGAAAAAGTATAGTGAACACATCCGGCTTCCTTGCGGGTATGTGTCGCAACTTCGACTGCGGCAGCGCTTAACTTTTCAGCATCCGAAGCGTTTCCGACCACCATTTCCGCGATAATAATCAACATTTCGGCCTCTCCTTTTCGCCCGCAGGACAAGGATTTCTACGTTCTGCGATCCCGCAAATAGAGTCATGTTCTAGTCGAGAATGAGTTTTACCTGCTCATACCCGTAGAAAAATCCGATATCCTTCGCGAGATATTTGTGAATATCGTCAGCCACGCGGAATCCCGGGGCTCTGTCTAGCAGCGCTTCAAGGCAAACCTTGATCTCGATACGGGCAAGATGCGATCCCAGGCACCGGTGCTGGCCCATGCCAAACGCGAAATGGCGGTTAACCTGCCGCTCAAAGTTCAGATGATCGGGATCAGGGAACTCTGCCGGATCGCGATTTGCACCGACGATACTGCACAAGACCTTGGTATTCGACTTGATGGTATGCCCCGCGATTTCGACGTCCTCGATGGCTTCGCGGGCCAGACTCTGCGTCGGCGGCGTGGTACGGAGAAATTCCTCGATGGCATTGGTCAACCGATCGGGGTGATCGATCAACTCCTGCTGCCTCTCGGGGTGCTGTCCCAAGTAAACTGCCGCCGATCCCACCAAAGCCTGAGTGGTATCGAGGCCACCGCCCAGAAGGATGAAACAGATGTTCCAGATCTCTTCCAGCGTGATCTCACGTCCGTTGAAAAGCGCCTCTTCGCTAAGATATTTGAGTATGCCCGTGGCATCCGGGGTCCCAATACGCGCGCGAATGTCACGCCATAGCCGCTCTTCCATATCCTTCATGCCGGCGGCGACCTTTTCGGGCGCTATGATACCAAAGGCCAAGTCGTGAAACGCGCGCCCATAATATACCCAGTCATCGGGATCGAGACCGATCAACTGAAGGGTCATTCTTCCCGTAAGCGGCTGGGCAACATCGTTTACAATGTCGACAGAGCCTTTTGCCATTGCCGCGTCGAAAAGTTCAAACGCTTCCTTGCGGAGCTGGGGCTCGTATGACTTCATCAGATTCGGCGAAAAGTGCGCATTTAGGATCCGCCGCCATTCATAGAGATCAGGCGGATCCTGGTTGATCGG
>JAGREQ010000347.1 GCA_020446465.1 Novosphingobium sp.
GAATCCTGGATCTCGCCGAAAGATTGCCGGATGACTGGTCCGGTATGATGAACCGCAGTTCGCTGCAGGAAGATTTTGGGGCGCTCCGGTTTCAGCTGGCTTATATGTCTTACGCGCTGGCGCTGACCCATGTGCATCGTCTGCCCGCCGCGCCCGCTGTCTTTCGTGCGCCGTTCCAGCGCTTGATCGAAAAAATGCTCTCGCCGGATGTCTGGACCTATTGGCGTCACGTCAGCACCGGCAATGGACCAATGAACAAGTCGCTCGGTGAATTGCCGCCGCAGTGGAACCCGGTTCATGACGATAACATCATGTACAGCGCGTACATCCAGTCGATGGCGCTGCTGTATCATTATTTGTTCGATGATCCCAAATATGCCCAACCGGGTGCGCTGACATTCAAAATCGAGCCACTCTACTGGGGAGATGGCGGGGAATCGTTCGAGTATGACGAAAAGTCGCTGAACCAGCGTCTATACTGGCAGATGGTTGAGAAGGGATATTTGGGCATCGCTTGCGAACCCAATTGCGTATTCCAGATATGTAACCAGCCCGCCATCCTCGGGTTCCGGATGCACGACCTTGTCTATGGTGGTTCGATTGCCGAAGAGGTTACCGAAGGATATAAACAAGCGTGGTCCGAGTTCGGGATTACCCGTGAAAACGGGCACTTCAACATCCTCGTGATGGAGAAAGAGCACGAGCTGCTCGAGCCGCCGCCACAGGGGTGGGCCGATTTCTGGCTCGGCTCGCTAATCAACATGTGGAACCCGGAAATCGTCAAATCGAACTTCCCGGCGCAGATCGCGCATTGGCGGCGTGACGCTCCGGAAGGATCCATGTGGATTGAGCCGTCGGTCAAGCCTGAGGGTTTCGGTCCGCCTTTGACTCATGCCTATGATTTTGGCTGGGCGGCTGTTTGTGCGTCGGAAGTGGGGGATGCAGATAGCCTGGATCGTTTGCTCAAATATGCAGACATGTTCATGGACCCTGTCTGGGACAATGGGGCATATTTCTATCCGCGCAGGGATGGGTGGTTTGATGATCAAGGGCGTCTTGCGGCTATGGATCCGCATACCGGTAACGCATTGCTCGGTTACGCCCGGCTCAACGTGCCGGACGGCCTTAACAAGCTGTACAACAACCCGCTGACGAAAGCGCATTTTGCTCAGCCTGCTCTGGTGGACATGTCTGAGGGCATCGAAGTCAGGGAAGCACGCTATCACCCCGATACGCGTTCCTTGAATATCGCTATGCGCCCCGGCCGATGCAGGGAAGGTTTCTTCGACCTCTCATTTGCCAACTTTTGGGGGCGTGGTTCCTGGTCACTGCTGATCGACGATGAAGTCGCTGTCGAAGGCAATGACAGCGAAGTTACCAGCTCCGGTCGCGCCGAAGCGCACAGGAACGGGGATCGTCTCGATCTGCGGTTGCCCGCCGGAGACCACAGGCTTGAAGTGGTCTGGAATGAGGCATGATTGAAGCGCATTTTTCGCTGGTCGATCATCACGGCAAATCCGTTAGCGAACAGGATTTTCGTGGCTCGTGGATGCTGGTCTATTTCGGCTTTACCCACTGCAAAGTGGTTTGTCCGCGGTCGCTTGCGAAACTGTCGTCCGCGCTCGATGCGCTCGGCCCTGGCATAGACCGGATTGCGCCGCTTTACATAACGGTCGATCCGGCTCGGGATACGCCATCTGTCATGAAGGACTGGCTTGAAGAGAACTTTCCCCGCTTTACCGGCCTGACCGGAACCGAGGATCAGATCGAGGACGCCAAGAAGGCGTTCCGGGTATTCGCACAGCGCAAGGCCGACGAAGAGGATGCTGACGGATATGTCGTGCCCCATACGGCCATCGCCTACCTGATTGATCCAACAGGCGAGTATCGCGCTCATTTTCTGGATTCCGTCGACGGCGAGACGATCGCCGCGCGGATTTCCGACATCATAAGCAGAGAGGAAAACATATCCAATGCTTGAAACAACTGCTGCCGTCGTGCGTGAGCAAGGCGGTGCGTTTACCGTCGAGAAGGTCCAACTGGAGGAACCCCGTTATAACGAGGTTCTGGTCCGAATAAGCGGTGTTGGGATGTGCCACACCGATTTGGTGGTGCGCGATCAGTATTTCCCAACCCCGCTGCCCGCTGTCCTGGGTCATGAAGGTTCCGGTGTCGTCGAGAAGGTCGGCGAGGGAGTCACCAAGGTCAAGCCGGGCGATCATGTGGTGCTGAGCTATGCGAGCTGCGGCGTATGCACCAACTGCCAGCAAGGGCGATATGGCTATTGCCCGGACCTTTACGGACGCAACTTCAGCGGCGGACGTCCGGACGGATCGACGCCATGCTGCGATGCGCATGGTGAGCGCCTGAGCGCCTATTTCTTTGCGCAGAGTTCGTTTGCCGAACACGCGATTGCAACAGAGCGCAATGTCGTGAAAATCCCTGACGATGTGCCTGTCGAGTTGATGGG
>JAGREQ010000348.1 GCA_020446465.1 Novosphingobium sp.
GTAGATTCCATCTCATCGAAGAAGAAAGCGCCAATCGCGACCACGCGCGAAACTTTGGGCGGATGGCTGCATTCCATGGCCAGATGGGCATGTTCACCCGCGCGCTGGCCTATATCCTCAGCCACGGGGCTGACGGACTGCGGCAGGTTTCGGGCGATGCAGTGCTGGCTGCAAACTATATCCTGCGCAGTCTTGAAGGTGATCTTGATGCACCCTTCGCTGCATCCGGCCCGTGTATGCACGAAGCGCTGTTCAGCGATACCGGCTTTGCCGAGGGCATTTCCACGCTCGATCTTGCCAAAGGGCTGATCGACGAAGGCTACCACCCGATGACGATGTATTTCCCGCTCGTCGTGCACGGAGCCATGCTGGTCGAACCAACCGAAACGGAAAGCAAGGCCTCGCTCGATCAGTTCATTGCATCGCTGCGGTCAGTCGCCCAGCGGGCCAGGGCAGGCGACCCGGCCTTGGCGCAAGCGCCGCATTATGCACCGCGCAGGCGGCTGGATGAAACGCTGGCCGCTCGCAAGCCAAGGCTTGTCTGGGACGAATAGCCCCCGATGCAGTCCAGCACTGGCCTTTATCGTTTCCTTGCCGCGCGGATTGAAGCAGGCGAACGCGTCGCTCTGGCAACAGTGACCGACGTCACCGGATCATCCGTCCGCAACCCCGGTGCGCAAATGGCAGTCAGCGAAAGCGGGGCCTATGCCGGCACGTTGTCAGGCGGATGTATCGAACGCGCCGTCATCAGCGAAGCGCAGGCTGCGATTACCGCACGCGCACCGCATTGCATCGCCTATGGTGCAGGCTCGCCAGTCATCGACATTCGCCTGCCCTGTGGCGGGCGCGTGGACTTGCTGTTTACCCCGCTGGAAGGGACAGAAGGGATAGTCAGCGATGTGCTGTCTGCCCATAACGCGCGCGAGGCCGTCTCGCTCTCTTTGCCGGTATCAGCCGACACCCCCCCTGCCCTGGGGCCGGATCGACAAACCACATGGAGCGCAGATTCCGGCACCTTTACAATGCGCCTGCCCCCGCCCCTGCGACTGGTTATTGCGGGCCATGGTGGCACGGTGGAGGCGCTGCTGGCGCTGGCTCATCCCATGGGCATTACTTGCGAAGTGCTGACACCGGAACCGGACATCGTGGCCCGGCTATCGCAGGGTAGCAGCGTTGCAGCGCGATTGCTGGACACCCCACGCGACACCGCGGGCATTGCGGGCGATCCGTGGACGGCGTTCGTGTTCTTCTTCCACGACCATGACTGGGAAAGCGCACTGCTGGCCCATGCCCTTGCCCAGCCCAGTTGCTACGTCGGCGCGATGGGCAGCCGCAAAACCCATGCCGAACGGCTGGCCAGCTTGCGGGCAATGGGGGTCAGCGATGCTGATGCTGCGCGCATTGTCGCCCCGATCGGGTTGATCCCCTCATCCCGCGATCCTGAAACGCTGGCGCTTTCCACGCTGGCGCAAGTGGTGGAGCGTTACAATCAGGCCCTGACCCAGGAACAGGGGGCTGTCATCGACAGGTAAATAGGCAGATAACCCCGGTGCTTATCATTGTGGTCATTTCGCGCTATGTAACACGTCAGAAATCGAGGCGAATAGACGAAGGGAAAAGCTCATAGCGTTCCTCAAGGCAGTCGTGCTTGGCGCTTTCCTGACATGGATTGTAGCGCTGTTTGTTGGTTCGTCCGGCTCGTCTGGCGGTTTTCTCAATATTTTCCTGCTGCCCGTTGGCGATTTTAACGTCCTTTGGTCATGGCCGCTGTTTCTCGCGTCAACCGGGCTGTGCTGGGGTATTATGCTACTTATGGAATAACAGGAGGAAGGGCCTCAACCGCGCCCGCGATAGCCTGCCACGCCCTGATCGGGCACCCACAGCCCTTCCGGCACCGGGCCAGATTGCCAGAAAACGTCAATCGGAATACCGCCGCGCGGATACCAGTATCCCCCGATGCGTAACCAGCGGGGCTGCATTTCGGCAAAAAGCCGCTCCCCGATGCCCACGGTCACATCCTCGTGAAAACCGTTGTGATTACGGAATGAGCCGAGAAACAGCTTCAAACTCTTTGATTCAACAATTGTTTCACCCGGCGCATAGTCGATCACCAGATGTGCAAAATCCGGCTGCCCCGTCACCGGGCAAAGCGACGTGAACTCCGGCGCAGCAAAGCGCACCAGATAGAGCGCGCCCGGCCGCGGATTGGGCACATAGTCAAGGCTTGCCGCATCGGGCGAAGCAGGCAACGCGCTTTGGCGGCCAAGGTGCATCGGCTGCACGGGCTTCGCACCGGGATTCGTGGTATCGTTCTCGTTCATGGGCGCGGTCTTGCCGTGATCGACAGGTTAGCACAAGTCATCGGTTTGACGTTCGCGGTTCACAGGCTATTCAGCGCGCCCACTCTTGCGATTGGTGATAGTCGCATTGATACAGTTTTTAGGCCGCGTGGACATGACCGAACGCCACT